>ONFP01000064.1 GCA_900317105.1 uncultured Succinatimonas sp.
GTCTTACATAACGAACCGATATAGACTGGTCTAGCCGAATGAGGAAATTATATAAATACAGAATGTTTATTTGAACGACGCTTTATTTAGACCAGTTACATAAAAGCTCCTCTGTCCTCAATTATGTCTTAATCCTCAGAACTAATGTCTTAAACCTTAATTCTTGCAAGAATATCAACAAGCTCACGAAGTAGAACAATTGACTTGTCAACCTCGCCCTTGGCGGTAGAACAGTCATCCGACAGCTGTTGTGAAGCATGGGTAATATCCTGCATATTACCGGAGATTTCAGCAGTTGCTGTAGTCTGCTCTTCAGCAGCGGTAGCAATCTGTGTAATCTGGGCATTTACCTGACTTACCTGCATGGTAATGTTGTTCAGCAGCTCCTCAATAGTAGAGGTTTCAACTGCAAGTTCATCCATGTTCTTAACAGATGACTGCATAGACTCATTAGCGGTGTTTGCATTAACCTGAATCTGAGAAACCATCTTGGTGATTTCCTGAGTTGAGGATGAGGTTCTTGATGCCAGAGCACGAACTTCATCTGCAACCACAGCGAAGCCCTTACCAGCCTCTCCGGCACGGGCTGCCTCAATAGCTGCGTTCAGAGCCAGCAGATTGGTCTGAGATGCAATGTCGTCAATGGTCTGAACAATTGAGCCAACCTTCTGTGCCTGATCAACCAGAGCCTGAACATTGTCAGCATCCTGCTTGGACTTAACCACCTGATTCTGAATACCCTCAATGGTAAGCTGAACCTTGTTAACACCTTCACGGGTGGTCTCATTGGACTGATTAGAATTTGCTGCTGCAGATTCACAGTTCTTGGCGATATCGCCAGTGGTTGAAACCATCTCATCAGCAGCTGCAGCAACTGTCAGTGAACGTGACTGAGACTCCTGAGATTTCATGTTCATGCTGTTGGTCATCTCGGTGATGGTCTCAAAAGCATTCTCAATCTTGTTTGCAGAATCCTTAATCAGAACAACATTGCTCTGCCAGTCCTTTCTCATCTTCTCAAGTGAGTTTAACAGAACACCGAACTCATCGCTGCGTCCTTTATTGCTGATAGTCTGTGACAGGTCACCCTTTGAGATGATGGAGGCCTGATTTACAGCATAATCCAGGATTGAAACAAATGAGCTTGGCAGCTTGATTGCTACGAACAGGGATAAGGCAACAGCAATCAGAGTAACGATGGATACGATCCAGATTGGAGTAGGATCAGTCATCTCGGTAATGTGATTGTTTACACGTCCCAGATATACCCCAACCAGCTTGTTAACAAGTTCGATAGCGCCGTTGATGGTAGGGAATACTTCTGTTGAATAACAGTTTCTTACGTCAACTGAATAGCCTTTGTCTACCATGGTCTCCATCTTGTTCTTCCACAGGTCGATTGCAGAATTCAATGAAGACTTGATGTTTTCTACATCCTTGGTGTCAGACTCTCTGAACACAGTCAGATTAGCAATTGCATCCTTCAGAGCTTTAACCTTTTCTTCTGTCTTAGCTGCTGAATCTTGGTTGTACAGAGATACAGAGTTGTTGTACATAACCAGATCATCACGGAAAGCTGTAGCAGCCTGAGAAACATTAACAATTCTTGCATAATGATTCTCAATTACTCCCTTAACAAACCCTGCAACATTTCTTGATGAGTTTGCGTTTGAGATTGAAACTATAGCGATAATCAGAGTCAGTACAATTACTAACGCGAACGCCATACCTAATTTGGCCTTAACGCCAAGTGATTTTTTGTTGTTCATTATGATCTCACACTAAGAATTACAAATAAGACTTAACGTAATACAATAACATCAGACGGCTCTCTGCATAACAAGGAGTACATCCTCTGATACCGCAAATCTACTATGATTATAGTCAAATGACAGCTAAAAAAATGATATTCAAAAGGTTTTTAATTATTTATGCGTTGAAAATTATCAGAAATAAAAGAAACTTCACAATATTTGCAGAATAAAGCTTTACTTATTAAAGAATTATTCTAATCTGCCGACTGTGATTGCTCTATTCCTCTAGTTCTGCAATTCCAATTCTTGCTCTAACTATATCAGAGTTAAGAATATTGTTAAGTTTTTCGTAGTTTTCTTTATTAAAACTGCGATCATTATTCTTGTGGCGAAGATGGAAGACACCTGTTGCATATCGTCCAGATCTGAGTTTTACTCCTGAATGAATCAGTCTTATGGCCAGATCATAGCTTTCATAGCCCTCGATGTCAGGAGAACACTCTGAACCGTTGACTTTCAGATAATCTTCTTTGAAAAGTCCGAAATTGCAGCCGTAGACTTTCTTCCAGTCATCCCTGAGATCTCTTAGAGAATTGAAGTAAGGGAATAAAAAAATCTGATGCAGTCTTTTGATGCCATGGTTCTGATATACCTTAATCCACTGCATGAAGTTGTAATTCCAGATCTTCTCGTCATTTTCCAGGATAAGTTTTGAACACTCTTCAGAGACAGAGAGTCTGTTGCCTGCCACCAGATAACCTCTCTGAGCCAGTTTGCGGTGGTTTTCAATAAAGGAACGTCTTGGAATACAGTCTTCATCGAGGAATACGAGATAATCCCCCTTGGCCTTGAGTACAGCTCGGTTTCTGATCATGGACTGTCTGAAGCCATCATCTTCATGCCATACATAGGTTATAGGGTAGTTTGAATCTATGATCATGCGGTTGATGATTTTTCTGGTATCCTTGCCGGAACCGTCATCGGCGATAATTACCTCAAAATCTCTATCTGTCTGATAGTTAAAGGCTTTTAAAATCAGAGATAATGCCTCTGGTCGATTATAGGTTGTAACAATTACCGAAATTAGCATCAGATTCGCCCTTCGTATTTATTGAGACTGTACAGCTTCAGATATTTTTCCATTGTGTAAAAATAATGCTCTGCACAGAATACAAAACCAAGTTTACCATCCAGAAAACCGCCATGAATAAAGTACATCTTGATAAAAGCCCATAGAGGCTTGAAAAAGATACTGGCAAAGCCACAGCTTTTTCCCTGATCATGGTATTTCTTTGCTAAAAGAGTAGAGTAGCGGTTGGATTTTTCCAGCTGCACTTCCCAGGTTTTATATGGAAAATGGATCAGTCTTCCTTTCAGTTTATGTTTAGGATATGGTGAGTGCAACCTTTCATGGATAATGCCCTCATAATAGGAGCCTTCCTTTTTAAACAGTCTCTCCACATTATCAGGACGAAGAACCCCATGCAGCACCTTGCCCTGCATAAAATGATTCTCTCGACTGACCTGATAGCAGATATCCTTGTTGACTTCCACGCAGATCTTAATGTCATGAGCCAGCTCTTCTGTGATTCTTTCATCAGCGTCGAGCATGAATATCCAGTCATGTTTTGCTTTCTGAATACCGAAATTTCTCTGGGCAGAAAAATCATTGTTCAGATCTCTTTCGATAACTGTTGCACCAAGTGATTGGGCAATTTCAACTGTTCTGTCATGAGAATCATTGTTTAAAACCAGAATTTCATCGGCAAAAAGAGCACTTTCGATGCAGGCTTTGATATTGTCTTCTTCGTTGTGGGTAAGAATGATGACGCTTAAAGGTAATTTATCCATATACAAAGGCTGAGAAAAGTAAGGCAGTGTATTAACACTGCCATATTCATTTACTGATTAGTGTGACATTACGTATTTTACGAACTTGAGCTTGGTGGCATCATCTGCACTGTTATACATGTTAACCAGCTCATTGTATGTAACTGATGATCCTACCACACCGCCACCAACAGCTGAGGTACTCATGGCTGAAGTGCTACTGCTCATTGGCTCCATGGTAAGTCCCTGAGCTGGACCTGAACCGTTTGAACCGGTAGAACTTGCTCTGATGGTTGGAGTACCGTATTTTGTCATAGTGATACCACGCTGGGCATCAGGTACATCAGTTGGAGCATATAATCTGCCCAAAGAGGTAAGTTCAGCCTTATAGTCTCTCATCAGAGTAAAGCCTCTGTCTGAGGTTAAAACAAAATAGCTGGCCTCAGACTTGTTAAGCTCTCTGCCGTTTGAATCGGTAAGTGTAATCTTCTGCTGTTCGGCATAACGCTGTGCCTGATCAATGCTTGATGGCAGTTTGTACTTAAAGGTTACAACCTGATCTTTCTTCAGATCTTCAATATTGATAACTACAGGATTTACAGACTGAACCAGTTTGGTGTCCTTGCCATCCTTGAAGGTATCCTTGAAGCTTAAAACAACCTGATGTTTGCCGGAACCTAATTCAATCATACGGCTGAATCTGCTGTAGCCGCTATAGTCTTCAATACCGTCAACAAGTTCAACATTGTAATGAACAGGTACCTTAAAGCCTGTATCTGCATAAGCCTGTACAGAAAATACAGCAGCAAGTGCAATCAGTGAGACTTTGATCTTTTTGCTTAACATATTATGTTTTTCCTAATTAAAGTGTTTGATTAACGTTTATCATATCATATTAGAAAGAGTATTCAGCTCCGATCAGGCCTTTATTTTTATCCATGGCCATTCGCTTAATCTGGGCCTCAGAATAGAATCTTTCAGGCTTTGAAGAAACATCAAAGGAAGCTTCGGCAAATACCTTGAAGTTCGGATTAAAGCTGTAGTAGACGCCGCAGGTTATATCCGATCTGATATTTGCTCCATCAAACCTCTTCATGCCGTAGCCCAAAGTGGTAGAGAAGCCGTTATCAAAGGCGTAGTTTACAACTGCCTCATAACTGTAAAGTCGGTTGGTGTACTTGTTGTACTTGGTTACAGTTCCGTTTAAGGCAGCATACAGACCTTCACCGAAATTACCGTAGGTTATGGACAGACCTTTATCTATCTTGTAGGTTGGTCTTAGAGAGTAGGCTGTATTCAGATCATCCTGTGAATCCCCCAGATGATACATCTTTTTAATCTGAGGAGAGAATTCCTTGGCCATCATGTCATTCTTGTCCGGCTGCAGATAGTAGTAGCTTAAACCGTAGGCAATGCCGATACCGTTGGCAAGTCTTGTGGCAAAGGCAAAAGCCGCACCGTTGTGAATATTGACATTAGAGCCGTTAACATCATCATAAGCTGTCTGATATGACATTCTGAAATCCCAGCCCATAGCTGAGAGAGAATACATGATAAGACCTGGCTGGTAGTCACCAAAGGCATAATGGTCGTTTACTCTGCTGTCTAATTCCTGATAGACATCAGTTACACCTGCAACCGTATAGAATGCATTATCTCCACGGCCGAAGGTTAAGGTTCCATACTGCTGGGCATCAAAGCCGACATACTGGGCACGGGTTATGAATTTATCGGTGCCGTTTGCACCTGATGGCATAATCCATTCTGAGTAGCCGATTGCATAGACATTGTCTGAAAGCTGTGAACGTCCGGCTATTCCGAAATAGACGGTACTCTGCAGAGTATTGTCGTCATTCTGTTTGTTCTGAATACCTTTAACATGACGGGCAGCACCATCAGAAAGATACATGGCGTTGATTCTACCGAACAGATCCAGATTGGTTCCGTCCTTTTCATAAACGGTCGCAGATTGAGCCTGAGAAATCAATGCAATAGAAAGAGCTGCCGCAAGAGGAATTTTTTTCATAGAAAGTACACCAGACTGCTTGTTATCTTTTCACTGTTATCTTCTACCGTTATTATCAGGAAACAGTGTTTATTTGAAATAGTTTTCAATAAGCTATATTAACAAAAAATTATGCTTTTTAAATGCTCAACATCCTGTGCTTTGTATGTTGCACCCCAGCTGTCGATGTCAGCACACTCATTCTGACCGTATCCCCATAAAACAGCGACAGAATCGGTCTTAGCGGCAATTGCCGCTCTGATATCGTTTAAATGATCTCCAACGTACAGAGCATCTTCTGATTTGATTTCAAGGATCTCCAAAGCCTTTAAAATTGGCTCTGGATGCGGTTTTGAATGGGTTAGAGAATCACAGCCCAAAATAAGCTCAAAATTTTTGGAAAATTCAAACTTAGATAACACTTTTTTCGCCATAGCGTAGTATTTATTGGTAATGACTGCGGTTTTAATGCCGCTTTTGTGAAGTGTCTGTATAAGCTCACCGATTCCATGAAACTCTGTAGTTCTGTCACAGATATGAGCAGTGTAGTATTCAGCAAAACAATCTCTCATGACGGATTCTATTCCCGCACTGTCCCATTCCTTTTCTGGAACCCCCAGTTTCATCATTTCTCTCATACCGGCTGTGACCCTGGTTCTGATGATTTTCTCATCAAGTTTCCTATAGCCGAATCTGTCTAAAGTGTAATTGCAGGCTGCTATAAGATCGGGGGCTGTATCTAAAAGAGTGCCGTCCAGGTCAAAAAGAATTGCTTTATATTTTGTTTTCATCGGTTAAAAAACTTAAAATTATTATTGAAATTTGCTAGAATATCCCGCTGGGCAAATTTTAACATAGCTCATTTAATAGGACTAAAGACTAACAATGATTGATACATCTAAGATAGACAATTTTCAAAACCGCATTCAGTATCTTAAGGATTCTGTTGCCGCTGTAAAGGATTTTCCTCAGGAAGGTATTCTGTTTCGTGACATTACTACACTTTTAGAGGACCCTAAGGCTCTGAAGGATACAATCGACCTTCTGTACGATGTATACAAGGATGAGAAGATTGACTATATTGCAGCAGCAGATGCCAGAGGCTTTATCTTTGGTTGTGCTCTAGCTTATAAAATTGGCTGCGGTCTGGTTCTTGTCCGCAAGAAAGGCAAGCTTCCTCGTGAGACCATCAGTCAGGATTATGACCTAGAGTACGGCAAGAATACTCTTGAAATCTGCAAAGGCTCATTAAAGAAAGGTGACAATGTTCTACTATTGGATGATTTACTTGCAACTGGCGGTACTGCTGGTGCTATGATAAAATTAGTAGAAAAATCAGGCGCAAACATTGTGTCCTTCGCTTTTATAATTGAGTTGTTCGACCTTGGCGGAGCTAAGCGTATTAAAGATACCTACGGTATCGATTCCTTCAGCTTAATCAGCTTCCCTGGTCACTAAGAAGATAAAATGGCAATAGAATCCTCAGGACAGTATCAGGCACTAGCAAGAAAATACAGACCTCAGTCATTTGATGATGTTGTAGGTCAGGAGCATGTGGTTAATGCTCTTAAGAATTCCATAGATTCACAGAGAATTCATCATGCTTATCTGCTGACCGGTACCAGAGGAATAGGTAAAACCACTATTGCCAGAATTATTGCAAAATGTCTTGAATGTGAAGAAGGCATTTGCTCAAATCCTCACGAACATTCTGAGTCCTGTTCAATCTGCAGTGCCATCAGCGAGGGCAACTTCCCTGATGTTATTGAAATTGACGCAGCGTCCCAGACTAAAGTCGATGATACCAGAGCTCTTTTAGAAAACACTCAGTATCCACCTCTGCAGGGACGCTTTAAAGTTTATATCATCGATGAGGTTCACATGCTGTCAACCAGCAGTTTCAATGCACTGCTGAAGACCTTAGAGGAACCTCCTTCATATGTAAAATTCATTCTCGCTACCACTGATCCTCAGAAGATTCCTACAACAGTATTATCTCGCTGTCTTCAGTTCCAGCTCAAATCTCTGACAATCGATCAGATTGCCTCTCGTATAGAGTACATTGCCTCAAAGGAAAATATCCCATGTCAGAATGAGGCTGCAGTGATTATTGCCAGAGCCGCCAAAGGCAGTATGCGTGATGCCTTATCCTTATGTGATCAGGCAGTTGCTCTGGGTAATGGTGAGATTAAAAGAGATACAGTTCTGTCTATGCTAGGTACTGCAGGTGATGGCTTTATCTCTCAGGTACTTGAGCTTTTAAAGGTTAACTCTCAGGTTAAACTTGGTGAGGTTCTATCCTCAGTAAGGGCTATCTGTCCAAACTACAAGAGTCTGCTTGACGAACTGGTACAGACTTTCCATGATCTTGCTCTATATCAGATGATCGGCGGTAAGGATGCGCTGAACGTATTTACCACACCGCTTTCAATTCTTGAAAACTATTCAAAAGATCTGTCTGCTCAGGGGATTCAGCTTTACTATCAGATCTGCCTTCAGGGCCTTGAAGAGTACAAGGTTGCAGCAGACGGTGCGTCTGCCTTTGAAATGACCGTGCTGCGAATGCTAGCCTTTACACCCGAAAAAAAAAAGATTGGCTAGGTGAAGACTGTCCTGAACTTCTTGAATATCTGAATAATGAACTTCAGGGCTTAACTCCGGAACAGCTTTTATCCTCAGACTTTTTGTCCCTGTCTTTACCAGATAACCTTGCAGGCAGTTTGTCTGATATTCTTGCTGTTAAATCAGAGACTGTCGGCCAATTTGTTTCTGAAACTTCTGATGCCTCTCCTAAAATCTCTGAGGTTATCAGTCCTAATGCAGTTCCTGCCGATACGCTGTCTAACGTTGATACTTCGGATAACAGCGAAGATATAAGCAAAAAAACTGATTCTGTATCTGACTTAGAATCAGACTCTGTTTCTGTCCAAAGTTCCGCTACATCAGAATCAGCTGTCTCACCTGTACAATCTTCAGCATCAACTGAAAATGATTCTAAGCAGAGTAATGCAGAGGGCAGCGGCACTGAGGCTTTTGAGCTTCCTAAGAATAACGGCCCTGTTTTCAATCCGCCTATGGATGGTTCCGATCTCAAGAATGTATCTCATAACAATACCAGTGAGTTATCTCTTTTAATCAGTGCCTTAGAAGAACAGCAGAAACGAACGGTTACTACTCTTAAGACCGATAATTCTGAATATACTAAAAAGCTCGATGAGATTTTCAATCCTACAGTTCCATCCTCAGAAATTGTTCCACAGAATGAGAACTTAAATACCTCAACTATTTTTAATGAGAAATTTCAGAATGCCAGAAGTGTCATAGACAGTAAGCTTGATATAGTTCTGGATGCTGAAAGATACCTAAACGAACTCAGATCTTCTGCTCAAAAACTGACTTCAGCAGATGACGGACAGGTTTCAAGTGATGTTTCAAGAAGTATTGAAGGTATATCTTCCATTGTTGCTGATTTAACCTCTACCAAGAGCGCATCTTCAGATTTAAAAGCAGCTTTGTCCAAGCTTCCGTCCTTTGATGAGGCAGGGAACATTGTAAATGTTCCTGAAGCTGAGAATAAGGCAGAAGCTTCAGTTCAGAGTGATGACGTTCCATTTGAGCTTACCCCTCAGTCAGAGGAGCTTAGTGTTGATGAGGCCTTTGCACAGGCTCAGAAGGAAGCTCTGGCTCAGCTTGAGCAGGATAAGGAATTAGAGAATCAGTTAAAAGAGGATGCGCAGCGATTAAATCAGTCCTTAAGAGATTCGGCCATTAACCTTGAGTCTGTAATCAATCCTCAGACAGAATTACAGGAAAAAGCTGATCTTCTGGCAAATGAGGATGATTACTACATTCAGAATTTAGATGAGCCTGTCGCTGAAGGGGAGCAGTCATATGCTTTGGAGTCGGAATCGTGCGTAAAATCCAGTGAGCAGACAACTTCTTCATCAGAAAAAAATCCTAAAGAGGATGATAAAGAAGCTACTGTTTCCAATACCAGGACAGGTATTGAAGTATCCTATGTAGCAGGCTACTTTGAAGGAAATACCAAAGAGGTTACAGAGATTATTCCTGACAGGCTTGAGACTCTAGATGCAGTTTTATCTGAGGTTGAGAGCACTGTCGCCTCAGCACCTGAATCCATCATTGGATCAGCAGGTAATAAGACTGTTGAAAATGAGCTTTCTCCTTCACTGCAGCAGGCGGTTGATGCGGCTTTAAGCGGAAATTTCGGTCAGAATCTTAATGCGGCAACAGAAAATGTAGCAACTGTTCATCCTGCAGTTTCAGCTCCTTTTGTTATTGCTGAGTCTACAGAATCATCTGTCTCACTGTCTTCAGTAGCAACTGAATCTGATTTGGCAGAATATCCTGATGCTGTTTCAGGTGGCTCTCAGAATATAGATTCAGACTTTACTCAGGTAAATGATGATGACGATTTAGAGGATGATTCTCATATAGAAACAGTCCGCGTTAGTGATTTAAAGGCTGTTGATAACTCCAATACCTCTGAGACAGAGAATAATCTGATTGACGGTAATCCTAAGATTGTTCGTGAATCAACCTTAAAGCTTATAGAGGCAGAACGTCAGTTTGAAAACAGACGTTTAGGCAGAAAGCTTGAACCTAAGGATTTTTACTATAAGGTAGAACAGACTGATTCCTGGTTCCAGACTATTCTTAAGTCAGGATACAATGATGGTCCGGTTTTCTCTGCTTTATGCTATTCAAAACGCACTATTGATCCGAACGATCAGTATAAATGGAAACTCCAGATTTCCGATGATTTTGAGCTCATGACCATGGCTCCTGATTTTCATCATAATCTTAGAACCAGATTTTCCTTTGTCCTGAATCATCCTGTGGAGATCGAGCTTGAATCCTTTAAAGGAATTCCTCCTGGATGCCCCGAAGAGCTTGCCAGAATGTGGTATATCAAAGAAATTGAAAATGCTAAGTATGAAATTTCTCAGAACGAGGAGCTGAATAGTCTCCTCTCAAGGCTTGGAGAGGATCTGAGAACACTTAATATCAGCATTTATACTCAGAGCAGTCTTCCTTCTAATACTGATAAGTAGAAATGTATTATATTTGACAAATTAATTGTATCAGATTCAGAGAATGGAAAGCATCATATTTGACAAATTGAATGTATCAGATTCAGAGAACGGAATGTATTATATTTGAAAAATGGAGGGTATCCATAGTTCAGAATATTTATCTGTATCGACTAGATGTCAAATACCCGCGGATAAATCCGAGGGCTTGCTAGTCAGCATAATATAGGTACAAGCGATACCAATTGGTAATCTCCCTACACTGCCAGCATCATCGGACAATTGACAAT
>ONFP01000057.1 GCA_900317105.1 uncultured Succinatimonas sp.
TTAGCAATGTTATTGATAAGCTCCATCATGTTAACTGTCTTACCCACACCAGCACCACCGAACAGACCTACTTTACCGCCCTTAGCGAAAGGACAGATAAGATCCATAACCTTGATACCGGTTTCAAGAATTTCTGTAGTTGATGACTGCTCAGCATAGGTTGGAGCTGGACGGTGAATTTCCCAGTCCTCTTTCTGTCCGATAGGACCTCTCTCATCCACAGGCTGACCTAAAACGTTCATAATACGTCCTAGAGTCTCACGACCAACTGGAACCTTAACACCGGCACCAGTATTTACAGCCTCAATTCCTCTGCTCAATCCGTCAGAAGAACCCATGGCAATGCAGCGTACCACACCACCGCCAATCTGCTGTTGAACTTCAAGAACCAGATCAGAACGATGTTTACCATCACCCTTTACCTCTAGAGCGTCATAAAGCTCTGGAATATGACCTTCTTGGAATTCAACGTCAACAACAGCGCCAATGATCTGTACGATTGTACCTTTCTCACCAGCACGACTTGAAGTTTCAGCCATTTTTAATTCCTCTTAATTTTTAAACCGCTGATGCACCAGATACGATGTCATTTAGCTCCATCGTAATACCTGCCTGTCTTGCCTTGTTATACTCAAGCTGTAAATCACTTACCAGAGTCTCTGCATTATCGGTTGCAGCCTTCATAGCAACCATTCGTGCAGCCTGCTCTGATGCAAGGTTCTCTAAAACAGCCTGATAAACCATCTGCATTACATAACGGTCAAGTACGACCTTTAAAATTGCCTCTGGTTCTGGCTCATACAAATAATCCCAGTGATGTTTCTTTGCCACCTGATCCTCGGAAGGAACCAGAGGTAGAAGCTGAATACACTCAGGGATCTGAACCATAGTATTCTTAAAGACATTGTTTGCTATATAAATGGCATCGATTTCACCATTCATATAGGCATTAGTCATAACCTTGATAGCACCAACAAGTTTTTCTGGCTGAGGGTTGTCACCAAATCCAGAATGTGAAGCAAGCACTTCAAAGCCGTCTCTATTGAAGTAAGCACTGGCCTTGGTTCCAAGCAGAGCAAGCTTAACGTTAACATTCTTTTCCTTGAATTCATTCATCTTCTGAATAACCTTACGGAAAAGGTTAATATTAAGACCGCCACAAAGACCACGGTCAGTGGATACAATAATAAAGCCTACATTCTTTACAGGTCTCTCTTCCATGAATGGATGATGGAACTCAGAATGTGAAGCGGCAATATGACCAATAATGTCGTAAAGACCTTTTGAATAAGGGCGAGACTGGCTCATTTTTTCCTGAGCCTTGCGCATCTTAGAGGCGGCTACCATCTGCATAGCACTAGTTATCTTCTGTGTATTCTGCACAGAAGCTATCTTAGTACGTATTTCCTTTGCACCTGCCATTTAAGAGCTCCTAGAAAGTCTGAGTTGATTTAAAGTCTTTGATTAAATCAGACAGCTTATTGGCAATGTCATCTGAATAATCAGGCTTTGCATCAATATCCTTAATCAATGAATCATATTTTGAATGAGCAAACTCTAGAAGAGCCTTTTCAAAGGTTAGAACCTTTGACAGTTCAACATCTTCCAGGAATCCTCTTTCAGCAGCAAAAATTACAAGAGCCTGCTCTGCTACGGTTAGTGGAGCATACTGATTCTGCTTCATTAACTCTGTAACCTTCTGTCCGTGATCCAGCTGCTTACGGGTTGCATCATCAAGGTCTGATGAGAACTGAGCGAAAGCTGCAAGCTCACGATACTGAGCCAGAGCGGTACGAATACCACCTGATAATTTCTTCATAATCTTGGTCTGTGCAGAACCACCCACACGTGAAACTGAAATACCAGGATCTACAGCAGGTCTGATACCAGAGTTGAATAAGCTGGTAGTCAAGAAAATCTGACCGTCTGTAATAGAAATTACGTTGGTAGGAATAAATGCAGAAACGTCACCGGCCTGGGTTTCAATAATTGGAAGAGCGGTTAGAGAACCAGTCTTACCAACAATCTTACCGCCTGACATTTTCTCCAGATACTCAGCGTTAACACGTGAAGCACGCTCTAACAGACGTGAGTGCAGGTAGAAAACGTCACCAGGGAAAGCTTCACGCCCTGGAGGACGACGTAACAGCAGAGAAATCTGACGATATGCGACAGCATGCTTTGACAGATCATCATAGATAATCAGGGCATCTTCACCGTTATCCATGAAGAACTCACCCATAGCACAGCCCGCATATGGAGCAATATACTGCAGAGCTGCAGTATCAGAAGCAGATGCAACCACAACGATAGTGTTGGATAGAGCACCTTCTTCATCCAGCTTTCTTACTACTGAAGCAATAGTAGAAGCCTTCTGTCCGATTGCAACATAAATACAACGAACGCCATATTTAACCTGATTGATAATGGTATCAATCGCTAAGGCAGTTTTACCTGTCTGACGGTCTCCAATGATAAGCTCACGCTGACCACGTCCGATAGGAACCATTGAGTCAACAGCTTTATAACCTGTCTGAATAGGCTGAGAAACACTCTGACGTGCAATAACACCTGGAGCGATCTTTTCTACAGGATAATAGGTATTGCAGTTAACAGGTCCCTTACCATCAATTGGAGCACCTAGAGAGTTAACAACTCTTCCAAGCAATTCATTTCCAACAGGAACTTCAAGAATACGACCAGTACTATGTACTGTCATTCCTTCTGAAAGTTCACCGTATGGTCCTAAAACAATAGCACCAACAGAATCACGCTCTAAGTTCAAAGCCAGACCGTAAAGGTCGCCACCGAACTCAAGCATTTCTCCCTGCATAACGTTGGACAGACCGTGAATTCTTACGATACCGTCGTTAACAGAAACGATAGTACCCTCATCGCGAGCTTCTGTCACAACTTTAAATTGCTGGATCCTTTGTTTGATTAAATCAGCAATTTCAGTCGAATTAAGTTGCATTATTTATCCTCTTTCTTATCTGAGGGTTGAAGACAGGTTCTTTAAACTTGTCCTTACACTAGCATCGATAACCTTGTCACCAACCTTAAGTACAGCACCACCGATAAGGTCTTTATCGATAATCTGTTCAATGGTTACGGTACAATCGTATTTCTTTGCCAGTTTATCCTTTATCAGTTTTATTTCGCTTTCTGCAAAAGCTCTTGCGGATATAAGCTGAGCGGAAATACATTTATCGTGTTTCTGTCTCAATCTTATGAATTCCTCATAGATATCAGGAAGAACCTCGAAACGATTGTTTTCACCAATAATCTTGACGAAATTCTCACCATGTTCATCTATGAGATTGGCAGGCTTTAACAGCGAAATAAGACTGTCGGCTGCGGCAGATGAATTAGCAGCAAGTTTTAAATGATCTCTAAAGTAATCATTTTTATAAGCCTCAGACAGAGCCTGTAGCATACACTGCCACTCATCCAGTTTTTTCTCATCAACAGCGAAAGAAAAAGCAGCTTCAGCGTAAGGTCTTGCAACAGTCAAATTTTCAGCCATTACATTACCTCTTTACTCTAAAGCGAATCAGCTATCTTCTTTAACATTGCTTCATCTGATTTCTCATCAATCTTTTCATTGATGATCTTCTCAGCACCAGCAATAGCCAAAGAAATAACTTCAGATCTTAAATCTTCGCGAGCTTTATTCTTCTCTGATTCAATCTCACTCTGAGCTAAATCAAGAATCTTTTTACGCTCTTCCTGAGCTTCTACTGAAGCCTTGTCGATAATCTGAGATCTGGTCTTATTTGCTTCTTCAATAATTTTCTGAGCTTCTGCCTTGGCAGAACGAACAGTTTCCGCTGCATCTTCTTTAGCTAACTCTAAGCTTTTTTTAGCTTTTTCGGCAGCAGTCAAGCCGTCAGCAATTTCTTTCTGTCTCTTCTCAATTGCATTCAATAGAGGAGGCCATACATATTTCATGCACAGCACGGCAAAGATAAGAAACGCTACCGCCTGACCTACGAAAGTTGCATTAATTTCCAATCTAGATACCTCTAAATTTGGTTAGTCCTAATTAGCCTGCAACAGCAAACATTAAGTACATACCTAAACCAACACCGATCATAGGGATAGCATCAACCAGACCCATAACGATGAAGAACTGAGTACGTAATAGTGGTAACAAATCAGGCTGTCTTGCAGAACCCTCTAAGAACTTACCACCTAAAATACCAATACCGATAGCAGCACCGATAGCAGCTAAGCCCATCATTAGACCTGCAGCAAGGTAAATTAAAGACGCATCCATGTTATATCTCCTGTTTTTTTAAATAAAATTAATCTTCTTCACTGGCCATTGATAAATAAACAATGGTCAAAACCATGAAAATAAAAGCCTGTAAAGTAACAATCAAAATGTGGAAAAGAGCCCAAGGCACATTTAGCACCCACTGAATATACCAAAGAGGTAATAGAGCAATCAGAATGAAAATCATTTCACCTGCATACATGTTTCCGAAAAGTCGAAGACCTAATGAAATTGGCTTTGACAGTAAGGAAACACCTTCCAGCAAGAAATTAACCGGAATAAATGCCCAGTGATTAAATGGGTGTAAGGTTAAACTCTTTAGGAAGCCTGTCACACCTATATTCTTGAAAGAAAAAGCAAAAATCAGAAGGAAAACGCATACTGCCATAGACAGGGTTACATTTACGTCTGCAGATGGAACAACTCTGAAATAAGGAATTCCAAGTTTCTTTGCTAATTCAGGAATTAGATCGATTGGTAGAAGGTCCATCAGATTCATTAAGAAAATCCACATGAACACTGTTAGGGAAAGAGGAGCTATTAGTTTGCTCTTACGTTTGAAGATACTTGTAACAGTACCCTGAACGAATTCAAAAATCATCTCAAGAAAACACTGAAGTTTACTTGGAACACCAGTGGTTGTCTTTTTAGATGCGTATTTGAATAACATCAAAAATATAAATCCTAATACAACTGTCAATCCCAATGAATCGAGATTAAGAGTATAAGGATTTACAATCTTTGATTCTGCTGATGCATGGTGCTCAGCATAACAAACTCCAGATCCTAAATCTGTCAACTTGCACTTCTCAGTTCCAACCTGAGTTAGACAATTTTCTTGAGTTCCACCGTTGGCTAAACACTGATTAAAGGCAGTCTGATCACTGGCTTTAACACTGTCGACAACAGAAAAATCACGAAGATCAACCTGAAGAAAGTGAAGATGATGAGATATATATCCTTGAGAATTACTCTCTGACATAAAACACATCCTACATTTATTTGTAATTAAGAACTAATTTAATGACTTAGCTCGATAACAACGTAAAAAAATACGACTATTTACTTTTTTTGTCAAAAGCAAAAAATCATATTTTGTATGGAGTTATTGGCGTAAATTATCGTTTAGCCCACTCCTAAAATAAATGATAAAACGCAAAATAACCATATAACTGAAAGTTAAAATTATCATTTTGTTATTTAAATCAAATATTTTAAAACTCAGTGTCAGCAGAAGTATTAAAACTGCAAACTTGAGAAGAAAGGCATATATAAGCTCATAAACCACATAACCAGGAGAGATGAGTTTATTGGAGGAATTTCTGTTTGCCAGATAAAAATAGATGAATATTATTATAGAGAAAATGACAAAACCATCTAATACAGAAGCAAAATTAATTAGATAATTTTTATCGAAAAAATATGAGTAAACTGTACAAAATAATGCACACAGCAAAAAGTTTATTAAATAAATTTTTATACTTTTTTTATCAATGTGCATTATAAATAACCTAATTATAAATCACAATGAATTGAATTATTTTCACTTTTCTTCAGGTGTTTCTGACATTAGTTCTTCAAGATTTACATCTTCAGAAACAACTTCTTCTGTGATTACTTCTGGTGCAGATTCTGGTGAAATTTCGCCAGCGGCTAAATCTTCAGGTGTAACTTCATCAGCAGCTATCTCTTCGGTTACAGCTTTCTCAGGGGCAACTTCATCTGCTGCTACCTCTTCAGTTACAGCTTCTTCAGGGGCTACTTCGTCTGCCGCTACCTCTTCAGTTACAGCTTCTTCAGGGGCTACTTCGTCTGCTGCTACCTCTTCGGATACAGCTTCTTCAGGTACTACCTCATCTGAAGTTAACTCTTCAGCAGGAGCTTCATCTTGAGCAACGTCTTCTGCAACAGGTTCCTCTACTGGAGTATCATTAGTTGAGATATCTTCTGCTACAGCATCTTCGGATACATTCTCCTCCTCAACATTATCTTCAAGAGCAGGAGTAACGTTCAGATCTTTTACATCAGCTTCAATCTCTAATTTATTTAAAAGAGACTCCAACTGTTCAATTGAAGAATAAGCTAGAGTTAACTTTCCTTTAGAATCGCTAGTTGCCTTGAACTTAGCTTTAATACCTGAAAGATTCAGGCGAATCTTCTTTTCCCATTCGCAAAATTTTTCACTTGTGAAAACAACTTTCTTATTCTTTGTTTCTTCGAAGCCATTAACTTTGATATTTTTTACAAGCTCTTCAGTCTGTCTTACATTTAAAGACTTCTTTATAACGTAAAGAGCAGCTTTTAGCTGTAAGTCTGGATCTTCAAGAGATAAAAGAACCTTTGCATGACCAAGATCGATCTGATTGGCCACAACCATTTTCTTAACATCTTCCTGAAGATTATTTAGTCTAATAATATTTGTTACTGTACTTCTTGATTTTCCAAGAGTTTTTGCAAGTTCTTCTTGACTTAGCTGACACTCTTCAAGCATCTGCTTAAAGGCTTCAGCCATTTCCAGAGGATTTAAGTCTTCTCTCTGGATGTTTTCAATCAAAGCAAGAGCATAACCGTTAGAATCAAGATCATCTCTTACTAGACAAGGAATTTCAGTAAGTGAAGCAAGCTGGCAAGCTCTGAATCTTCTTTCACCACAGATAATTTCATATACATCATCAGATTTTTTTACAATTAGAGGTTCTAACAGACCATGCTCAGTAATAGAGTCTGCTAGCTCTTTTATAGAATCCTCATCAAAATTTTTTCTTGGCTGATATTTAGACGCTTTTAATTTATCAGTTGAGATATTAACAACTGAATTTTTTGAAACAGTTTCAGTAGCTTCAGCAGGAGCAGCCTCCTGAACCTTTTCCTCAACCTCAACTTTCTGTCTTTCTTTTTTTATTTTTTGGGATTCACCTAATAGTGAACCTAGTCCACGTCCTAAGCCTGCCATACGAGTTCCCTTTTATTTTGTTTTTTCTATTACTTCTGCAGCTAATGCTAAATATGCTTTAGAGCCAACTGATGACTTGTCATAATACATTGCAGGTTTTCCATAACTTGGAGCCTCTGCAAGTCTTACATTTCTAGGAATTATGGTTTCATAAACCAAATCACCAAAGTTCTTTTTCAACTCATCAGATACATCTGTTGATAGTCTGTTTCTGTTATCAAACATTGTACGAAGAATACCTTCGATCTTTAGTTTTGGATTTACAGCGGTTGCAAGCTGATCAACAGTTTCAATAAGAAGAGTCAGACCTTCTAGTGCAAAATACTCACACTGAAGAGGAACAAGAATAGAGTCAGATGCACATAATGCATTAACTGTGAGAATATTTAAAGATGGAGGACAGTCGATAAGAATCAAATCATATTCTGACTTGATTGGATCCAGAGCTTTTTTCAGGAAGTTTTCTCTACCGAATTTGTCCAGTAAATTTACTTCTGCTGCTGTTAAGTCCTCGTTTGCAGGGATAAGATGAAAATCGCCCTCAGTTTCTTTAACTATCGCCTCTTTAACATCTAAACCATCAATAAGAACGTTGGTTATAGACTTTTCAAGACCAAACTTGGAAACTCCAGATGCCATAGTGGCATTACCCTGAGGATCGCAATCTATAACTAGGACTTTCTTTTGCATTGCTGCCAATGATGCAGCTAAATTCACGCATGTGGTGGTTTTTCCTACGCCACCCTTCTGATTAGCAATAGAAATAACTTTAGTCAATTTATAGTCCTTATGCTTAATGTAGCTTCAATATAACTGCCTTTCTATTGGCATCCAATGAAGGAACTCTCAAATCAATTATACTTTCTATTTGAGCATTTTTAGGAAGATCATTCAATTCATTATCTTCCAAATTTGCTTTCATACAGATAAAAACACCAGACTCCGCTATTAAGTTCTCACACCATTCAACAATTTTACACAACGGTGCAAAAGCTCTGCTTAAGATGCATTCAAATTTTTCTTCAGGAACAATATTTTCACAGCGGTCATTTATTATGGTTACGTTTTTAAGACCAAGTGAAGTCATTGCGGTTCTAACGAAAGATAGCTTCTTAGCAATAGAGTCAATCAATGTAAATTTTTTATCAGGGTTTAGTATAGCAAGTACTAATCCCGGAAACCCTGCACCTGTTCCCACATCTGCAATATTATTTTTATCTTTGATTAAAGGTGAAATAACAGCGCTATCCAGAATATGAAGAACAACTATCTTATCAGGTTCTCTAATAGCAGTCAGATTCAGAGCATTATTCCATTTGCACAGAAGAACCACCAGGGAGGCTAACTTTTCAAGTTGCTCATCAGTATATTCAATGTCGGTTTTCGACATTAACTTTCTGATCTGTCCAAGGATTTCAGTCTGATTGACTGTACTATCTTTTCTTCCCATAGAATAACCTTTAGTTTTTACCTAATAAATCCATCTTCTTCAAATGAACTAATAGGATTGAAATAGCTGCAGGAGTTACACCTGAAATTCTTGAAGCCATACCAATGGTTTCAGGTTTATATTCGTTAAGTTTCTGAGCAACCTCATTAGAAAGAGCTTTGATATTCTTATAATCAAAATCCAGAGGAAGCAGAGTCTGCTCATTGGTTTTCTTTTTCTTAATATCATCAAGTTCTCTCTGCAGGTAGCCCTGATATTTTACCTGAATCTCAACCTGTTCCACAGACTGCTCTGTAGTTGCTATAGGTTCTAGACCTGTAGTTTTTATTAAGGCATCAAATTTAACTTCAGGTCTTCTCAGAATTTCTTCAAGACTTTGTTCCTGAGACATAGGATTATTCAGGATCTTATTTATATTCTGGCCCATCTCAGATGAAGGTTTTACAGAGATTTCTCTTAATCTAGCCTTTTCCTTTTCTATCTGATTCTGCTTCTCCTCAAATCTTCTCCATCTTTCATCAGAGATAATTCCCAATTCTCTGGCCTTTGGAGTCAATCTCAGATCAGCGTTATCCTCACGAAGAATCAGTCTGTATTCAGCGCGGGAGGTAAACATTCTGTATGGCTCTTTTGTACCTAATGTGCATAGGTCATCCATCAGAACACCAACATAAGCCTCGTCTCGACGAGGGAACCATGCAGGCTGTCCCTTTACATACAGACCAGCATTGATACCGGCAAGCAAGCCTTGAGCTGCGGCTTCCTCATAACCTGTTGTTCCGTTAACCTGACCTGCAAGGAATAAACCAGGAACTTTCTTTGACTGCATTGAAACAGATAATTCTCTTGGATCATAGAAATCATATTCAATTGCATATCCAGGTCTTGCGATAATTGCATTTTCAAGACCCTCAATTGATCTGATGAAGTTTTCCTGAACATCAAATGGAAGTGATGTTGAAATACCATTTGGATAAACAAGAGGTGAAGTCAGACCTTCAGGCTCAATAAACACCTGATGAGAATCTCTGTCAGGGTATCTTACAATTTTATCCTCAATTGAAGGACAGTAACGAGGTCCTATTGAATGAATAACACCAGAATAAAGAGGACTTCTGTCTAAACCACCTCTAATGATTTCATGAGTTTTCTCATTGGTTTTGGTGATATAGCAAGGAACCTGAGTTGGATGAATTTTTTCTTCATTCATGAATGAGAAAGCAGGCTGAGGATATTCTGGATCCTGTTTTGTCATCTTTGAATAATCGATAGAGCTTGCAACGATACGTGCAGGAGTACCTGTCTTTAGTCTTCCAACCTTTAAACCTAAATCTTTTAAATTTTCAGCAAGGCCTATTGAAGCAGGATCACCTGCTCTACCTCCGGTGTAATGATTTAAGCCAATATGAATTAAACCATTTAAGAAAGTACCAGCACAGATAACAACTGCTTTACAGTAAAACTCTATACCTGCAGCAGTTTTTACTCCACTGATAGTCTGATCTTTATAGATGATTTCGGTTGTAGGCTGCTGAAAAATAGTTAGATTGTCATAATTCCATAAAGTCTTTCTCATCACTTCTTTATATAAGTGACGATCGGTCTGAGCTCTGGTAGCTCTAACAGCTGGTCCTTTAGATGAATTTAAAGTTCTGAATTGAATACCTGCCTGATCAATAGCTGTTGGGCATACACCACCCATAGCATCTATTTCTTTAATAAGATGTCCTTTACCGATTCCACCAAAAGCTGGATTACATGACATCTCACCAACTGTTTCAAGATTGTGAGTTAGAAGTAAGGTCTTACAGTTCATTCTGGCACTTGCCGAAGCAGCTTCAATACCAGCATGTCCGGCACCAATTACTATGACGTCAAAATTTCTAAAACTATTCATCATCAAAACCTATAGGATCTGATCTTACTCTGAAGATCTTTTTTTCTTTTTTTCTACAGAAAACAAGCGCCGATAATAGTAATAAGATCTTATTAATTTATTTATATATATATATTATTTTATTTATTATTTAGCTTTGAATATCTGTGGATTGTTAGATTTTCTTTTAAAAATCAAATAATTATTTATAAAAAACTTTGTCTAAAAAGTTGTGGTTTTTAGTTGGTTTATTGTGGAAAAAGCTGTAGTTATTAACAGCCTAAAAATTATACAGGTTTATCAACTTATTTTTCAAAAGATTTTCAAATAGTTTTCAAAACGTTTTCCACAATTTTTTAACAGGTGATATTTTACAAAATAAGTTAGAAAAATTGAGATTTAAATCTATATTTTTTTTTTGATGATATATGCTTAAAGCCTGTGAATTCCTAGCTAATTATTCTTAACTCATTATTAATAATGAGTTTTCTTCTGGTTAATTAAAGAAATTTTTTCTTCCTCCTTTCCTGTATATGTCTTATTTTGGGAGGAAAAATTCAGCTCTAAACACTATTCTTTCTGTTTCAATCTGTAATGATATAGAGATATGTAGAAGTATATAGAGTTATGTCGTGATCGATCTGCTGGTATCGGCTGGACTGGGGCAAGCTTATAGTTAGCTGAAGATACTATCAGCTAATTTCTCCATAGAAAATTATGTGTTGGTACTTTGATCTGATAATGGCTTAATCTGAAAGATGTTATTTCTCTTTATGGGCTGTAATAACAGTTAGACTGTAGGAGTTTACAGTTACTACAGTATCATCCTTGCTACAGTACCAGTTCTTTCCTCTTTTCTGTATGGTACAGTCATCTGCTACTATCAGTTGTCTGCAGAAATCGACAACATCAATGTCAGCTAAATTAAGATTTTTCTTAATTCTTTCTATTCCAAGTTTTGTAGTGTGAAGTTTTGAAAGATTATCCAGGAGAGCTCTATGGCTATTCATTTTTTTACTCCATTTTCACATCTTATTATTTCAACTTAATTTTTTGTTTAAATTAAAAGACACGCAATAATAATAATAACTTTATATTAATTAACTATATATATGTTATTTTTATTATTTTTATGAAGGAAAAATATGTTGGAAGTGAATATTTTTATTTAAAATCAATTTGTTATTTAAGAAAAAGTTTGTTTATAAGGTGATGGTAATCGTGGGAAAATCTGTGGGAAACCACGTATTTTCCGACAGGATACTTTTTATATGTATTTACCAACTGTTTTTTCAGAAGTTTTTCTGCAAATTTTCAAATAGTTTTCCACAGACTTTTTAACATGTTGTTAAATATACTTTACACAAATACTTCTGTTTCGACCTGAAATTAACGCCATAAAAACTGTAATTTTAGGAATAATATATAGACTGTATATAGTATGCTGTGATTATTTTTATATTAGATAAAAAAATATAAATCTCACTTACTTCTGTTTGAGAATAGGCAAGTGAGATTTTTCTGATTAGAACAGCTGACCAGGTAGCTTCTTTTTTACTTTCTTAGGAAATGATTTGTCAAACTCCTCAACTTCAGCATCGTCAACGTAATATCCTTTTAGTGTCTGATATACGCCAGTAATGCCATCAAGATAACCTGGAATCAGCTCTTTACATAGAAAAAACGATGCATCTTCGCCTTCTGGAAGATCATGGTATCTAATAGAAAAAGTGCTGGCATAATTAAAGCCGCATTTTCCATAGAAACCAATGTCGCCTTCAAAAAGTACTGCACCATATCCTAGTTCAGCAGCTTTCTTCAGGGAATAATCCAGAAGTTTAAGACCGTATCCTTTACGCTTTAAATTTGGCGTAATACAGATTGGACCCATAGTCAGTACAGGTATATCTCGTCCGTCGTCAGCATTAATAACGGTTCGCATGAACATATTCTGTCCAATCAGAATTCCGTTCTGTTCCATGACAAAATCAAGCTCCTTTACAAAAGCAGGATCTTCTCTTAGTACATGGATTACATAGTGTTCACAGCATCCTAGGCGATATACATTCCAGAAAGACTCTCTGATGAGATTTTCAACCTTTCTGTAATCTTCTGCTGTTTCAAGACGAATCTGACAATAGTTATTTTTATTCATTATTTAGACTCCCGAAAATTGATAACTGCAATTGCCTTTCAGCGGGAGGTTACCGACTTGTACGCAAACCTCCCGGTTAGCCTACAATGTCCAGAGAATTGAAATTAAACCATACACGGGATCTTAAATACTATACGGGTAATTAGCTGATTAATTTAGAAAAGATATCGATCTAAAAAGATGAGGCTTCAAAGAAGCGGTTGTTCATT
>ONFP01000060.1 GCA_900317105.1 uncultured Succinatimonas sp.
AGATGAATCACTTCCCGACCTTAAGTGAATAACTGAAAACGCAAAAATACCTACAACAATACCAGACGCCATTGAAATAATGTACTGAATAGGGTGGTCACAAAGAGGAATAATAAAAATTCCTCCATGAGGAGCACATATAGAGCATTTAAAGTACATGGATAACCCACCAGACAATGCCGAACATGCGACACAGGCTGTTTTCATTATCTTTGGATTAGTCTGCAGATATGGAATAATACCTTCGGTAATAAATACCAGACCTTTTCCTAATGTAATAAATCTTAAAGAGTTGATCTTTGACGTAAAGACCTGAGGAACAAGAATACTTGCAAGAGCAGCAGCAATAGGAGGAACCATTCCTCCCGCCATAATTGAGGCCATTACTAAACCACCAGGCCCCTGTTCTGGTAAACTGTCGGCTAGGAATAGCACACCTATAGCATAAGCCATCTTATTAATTGGACCGCCCATATCATAAGACATCATGCCGGCAAGCAAGGCTCCAATCATAATCAGGGTAAATACAGACGATTCACTAAAGAAAGAATTAATATAAACATCAACAAACTGAGCAGGTATATTTGTAAAGAATACAGCAATTGCAGCTGTTCCCAATGCGCCCATTAGAGGATACAGCAGCAGTGCAACTGTCGCATCATGACCTTTTAGAAACCTTCCTGCAAACAGAGTCGTAAGCAACGCCACAGCGCCCCCCACAAAGCCGTTAATAACAGCTCCAATAACTCCGCTTCCACCTAAATCAGCCATTACACCACCGGTAAAGCCAGCGACCAGAGCTGTACGACCTCTGATTGAATAGGCAATAAACGCGCTCAATATAGGGAAAAGAAGAGTTCCAATACTGTAACCGACTCTATCAAAAAAGAAACCGACCTGAGTATCGTTAACAATATCTAGTCTGGCAAAAGCAGAAAGAATACCAGCGGTAGCGGCCAAAGGCATTAAGTAAGCCATACCTGACATCAGGTGACGGTATAGACGCATTGAAACAGAGGTCGAACCTAAAAAACCTGACTGATATTTTGGACACTTTGGATCAAGAGCTGATTTAATCAGATTCTTTGGGTGTCTGATTCCCTCAACCACTCCAACACGAATTAATGGTTTACCGAGGAATCTGTCCATATCGACGATTCTATCCGCAGCAACAATTACCGCTTTGGCTTTAGAAATCTCCTCAGGCAGAAGCTTATTTCTGTTACCTGCTGCGCCATCGGTCTCGACCTTTATAGAAATTCCCATTTCCTTAGCCTGTTTTTCCAGAGCTTCGGCTGCCATATAGGTATGGGATAATCCTGCAGGACACGCTGTTACAGCAACAATATCGTAATAGCCTTTATTTGAAGAGGATAGTTCTGCTTTATCAGATTCAGCTCCTTTAGAAGCCTCGTCTGCCAGCTGTTTCTGCTTTCTGGCATTCTCTTTTTCAATTTCAGCCTCATCTGCTTTATTGATGATCTTAAGGAACTCATCAACACTCTGCGCTGAATTTAATGAATTTCTGAATTCTTCAGAAATAAGTAGAGTTGATAATCTGGCAAGCACATCAAGATGAGCGTCTGATGCGTGGTGAGGAGAGGCAATCATAAAAAAAAGCTTAGCAGGCTTTCCATCCAGACTGTCAAATTCAACGCCTTGAGGAACAACCATAGCAGCCAGTCCGGGTTTAGTTACACCAGCACTTTTTGCATGAGGAATAGCAACGCCCTCACCTAAACCAGTAGAAACTTTTGCTTCTCTGTCAAATACAGCGGTTCTGAATCGCTCTGCATCATTAAGACAACCGCTTTGAGCCACTAAATCTACAAGATTATTGATAGCCTGCTCTTTTGTCGATACCTCAACATTTAATCGAACAGACTGAGGATTTAGTAAATCGCAAATTCGCATGGTTTTTCCTTTTACATACCGTGTATTTTAAGTTTAATCGAGAGTCTTATAACGGCAAGTTATTAATCTTCATTTAATCTTTAAAAAGCGGAAAAGAAGATACTACTTCATAATTAAACCTGTTTTACATGGAGTCCTGGACACAGAGGCTCATTACTTTCAGATTTACAGCCCTTAAAAGTCTGATCCATATCCAGAGAAGGCATCTCCATCTGTGGGTGACCAATTACACGTGCCGGAACACCAACTACAGTTGTGTGAGCAGGAACATCTGCAAGAACAACAGAGCCGGCACCGACAATTGCCCCCTCGCCGATTCTGATGTTTCCAAGAATTTTAGCTCCGGCTCCAATCATCACTCCTCTGCATACCTTAGGGTGTCTGTCACCGCACTCTTTTCCTGTTCCGCCAAGAGTTACATCATGAAGAAGAGATACTGTATCCTCAATCACTGCAGTTTCACCAATGACGATATTGGTTGCATGATCAAGCATTAATCCTTTTCCGATTCTTGCCGCAGGATGAATATCAACAGAGAAAACATCAGAAATTCTGCTCTGAATATAACTGGCAAGATCTTTTCTATCATGTTCCCACAACCAGTGAGAAATTCTCCAGGACTCTATAACATGAGGACCTTTGAGAAACATAAGAATTCTGACAATAGAACTTGATGCAGGGTCACGGGTTAGAACAGCGTAAACATCAGCAATTGCATTTTCAAGAAGACAGCGGTTTTCAGAGTAAGCCTGCATGCATACCTGAAAAAGCTGCTGTCTGTCAACTTCACGAGTTGCAAGCTTTGAAGAGATAATCCTTGCTAGACACTGGTCAAAATTAGCACAGGTAAAAACTAGTTTGTTGAACAGATCTGCCAACACAGGCTCACTGTTCATAATTGACATAGACTGCTGTTTAAAATCAGCCCAGAATCTATCAATTACCTGATTTTCGTAATTACTGTTTATCTGTGTATCCAATTGTTTTCTCTTTAAAAAAATCAGTTCTGTAACTTTGAATCGTCAAAGTTTACAGTATCATAGGTTTCTTTTTCATCAGGCTCCATATGAAGAATAATCTCTGCATCAGGAAAATCCTTTCTGATATTGTTCTCAGTTTTGTTTACAACATTATGAGCATCTTCAAGACTCATCTTTCCATCCATCACAATATGGCCCTGAATAAAAATAATTGGTCCTGCACTGTGAGTTTTTAGATCATGAATAGATAAAACACCCTCTGTTTTAACTATTGCCTGCATGATTTTGTTAATAGATAGAGGATCAAGAGACCTGTCCAATAAGGTCTGAACTGCCTCAACTCCTATCTGATAAGCCCCCTTCAGGATAAATAGACCGATACAGCAGGCAAAAAAGCCATCAGCCCATTCATAACCGTAATTGCTTAAGAATAAGGCAATAATAACACCAATATTCAAAGACACGTCAGATAAATAGTGTAATCTGTCTGCAGCAATTGCCTCTGATTGAGTCTTTCTAAACACATATGTCTGAAATACCACCAGAAGAATAGTAAAAATTATACAGATGATACTGACGTACAGAGCTAAATCAATATGTTCGATGTAAACCGGATTAACGCACCTTTCAATTCCGTGACTAATAAGCAGTACTGCAGAACCACCAATGAAAGCAGCCTGCGCCAGAGAAGCAAGGGACTGAGATTTATGGTGTCCGAAACGATGCTCATCATCAGGAGGCAATAACGAAAACCTGAGTGCCAGCAAATTGACCAGAGACGCAAGCAAATCAAAAATAGAATCCGTCAGAGAAGCAAAGATTACGGTGGATGAGGAAATCATCCAGACACCAAATTTGATCAAAATGAACAGTACCGCTGTTATAACAGAGGCTCCACCGGCAAGCAATACCAGTTTTCTGTACTGTTCAAGTTTTGTATTATGCATTTTTGTTTCCTATTTCCTACGAGGATAGTATATTACATGTCATATCTTTTCTAATATATAGATTTTTATGATAAAAATAATCTTTTTTATCCATAACAAATATTGAAATACTAGATGTAGTTCTGAAAAATTTGATCAGATTAAGACTAATTAACAAACAGACACTAAAAACGTAATTAATTGCACCGATATAAACTACACTTTAAGATGTATAGTCTTCTTTTGAAAAGCAAAAAAAGAACTGGGAGGCTGAACAGACACAGTTCTGTTTAGGTACGTTATGATAATAAACAAAATTCTAAGATTTTTTTTATATTGGCCGTTCAGAATAACGACAAGTTGTTCAACAATTCCATTTGAGCCATTAAAAAATCTTAAAATTAATAAAGAAAAAGAAATAGTCTATCTAACGGTTTCCTCATCTGTAGGTAACGTTATGAGCATCGAAAGAGCTGTTCAGAAATTAGACCTGCCTTCCCCATTTGAAGATCTGAACCTGCTCGGAGAAAAAATACCCAGAACATGTGCCCTGAGATCCCCTGGACTATTTTCTAAGGCCGGTTCAAAAGATCGTGAGATAGAACCTATCTTTAGAAAATGGTATGAGTATTATCAGAGAACAGGAAAAGATGTTCAGGTAATTCCTATCACAGTGCTGTGGTCAAGAAATCCGGGATACGAAACTCTTGGTATTCACGGAATGAATGCGGCGACACCATCATTTAAAAAGTTCTTTAATCTGATTTTTGCAGGTAGAGATAACTGTACTATTTTCTGTGGTACTTTCAATATAAGTGAATCTAAAGAAAGATTTGAAAAGTCAAAATTCTCAAAGAACCTGAACCGAACATTCAAGCTGATCTTCATTCAGAAAGCACGATCTGTAGTTGGTAAACCTCTGCCAAACAGAAAGCAGGTGATTGAAGAAATCCTTGAACGCCCTGCAGTATTAGAACAGATCTCCATAGAGAGTGAAAAAACGGGGAAATCTGAACCAGAACTCCAAAACAAGGCAAGAGAAATACTTGAGGTTATGGTTGCAGATACCAG
Source organism: uncultured Succinatimonas sp. (assembly GCA_900317105.1). GTDB lineage: Bacteria > Pseudomonadota > Gammaproteobacteria > Enterobacterales > Succinivibrionaceae > Succinivibrio. The sequence continues at coordinate 4,892 of ONFP01000060.1, forward strand.
ATATCCTCTGCTCAGATTCTTTAATTCTATTGTTTCTACTATCTGGTCAAAGATTTATCAGGGACAGACTGTTATAGGTGTGGACAAGGTTAGACAGCTTGTGCAGACAGGACACGAGATCATTTATATCCCATGTCACAGATCTCACATGGACTACATTCTGCTAACCTTTGTTCTTTTCCATGAAGGTCTGCCTCTGCCTCAGATTGCATCTGGAGACAATCTTAACTTCTTCCCGGTTGGACAGATTATCAGAAGATGCGGTTCATACTTTATCCGCAGAAAAATGAAGGGAGATGATTTCTATATCACCATTTTCAGAGAATACCTAAGTCTGCTCTTTGAAAACGGCTATGCGACAGAGTTCTTCATTGAAGGAGGACGTTCAAGAACCGGAAGAACACTTCCTCCAAGAACAGGAATGGTTGCAATGACCGTCCAGTCTCAGCTTAGAGGTTCTGATAAACCAATTGCCTTCGTACCAACATATCTTGGCTATGAGCATGTTACCGAAGTCGGTTCATACATGAGAGAGCTGGTAGGCGAGGCCAAGAAAAAAGAAAGCGCAATGCAGCTTTTAGGAATTTTCAAGCGCTTCAGAAATTACGGAAGAGGTTATGTAACCTTTGGCGAGCCAGTCATTGTACATAAATTCCTCAATGAGAATGTTCCTAACTGGAAAAATGATATCGATCCTAAAGGAACTGCAAGACCTGCCTGGCTAAACGATATAGTAAACCAGCTTGCTCACAGAATCATTATTAATCTTAATGATTCTGCCACTATCAACGGCATCAATCTATGTGCACTGGCAATTATGAACGTACCTGATCATACAATGAGTATCAGTCAGCTGGAAAAGTGCATTAGCATGTATCTGAAGATACTAAATGTTGATCCAAGAAGGAGAGCAACAATTCCTACTGCTTCAACCATGACACTGATAAAGCAGGCAATGGAACTTAAGAAATTCAGGCTTTATGATGTTGGCGATGACATGAAGTTTGTAAGACCAAGCTATGGTCAGACACTTCAGCTAACATATTTCCAGAATAACATCGTACACCTGTTTGCTCTGCCAGCACTGCTTGCAAATATTATCCTCAGAAACGGTCATATTCTTCATGAGGATGTACGTTCACATGCGCGCTCATTGTTCTATTTCCTGAGACATGAGCTTTTTGCTCCTGTCGATGAAAAAGATCTTGATGATCTTATTGATAAACACATAGAGAATTTCCTGAATGAAGGATATATAACCCGTGATAAAGACATGCTCTTTGTGTCAGGTGACGGATATCAGGAATTCTATATTCTATCAAGATGCATTTACCACAATCTGGTTCGCTATCTGGTAGCGGTAACAGCCCTTAAGAATACAGAGGACGGAAAATCAGACGTCACAGAGTTTATTAAAAAATGTTTATCATACTCAAAGCGTCTGCCGGTTGAGGTTACAAACAACTCACCTGAATTCGCAGACCCTATTCTGTTCAAGATCATGTGTGCAACCTTTATCAGGCACTCATATTTCTATGTAAAGGAAGACGGCAAAATTTATGTGAACGAACCTAAGGTTCAGAAACTGAACAGAGCTGCAAGCCCTCTTTTAGGAGCTCACGATGTTAAGATTTTAAATGGACAAACATTATCCAGAAAAGTGGATGATGTTCTACACTTGCATGTATAAGGGAAAGAAAATGTTAAAAAAACTTTTATTGGGAATTGTATCTCTAATCTTTATTGCAGTTTCCTCATCTGCTTATGCTTCCGGTCATGGCAAAAAAGAGGAGCCGGCAGAACCAGAGAATGTTGCACCAGAGATTGGTTATTATCAGATCTCTCCTGATATCACAACCAACGTAGCCACTTTAAATCCTAGAGATAAGATTCATTATGTAAGAATCAAAATCAGCCTGATGCTTGAAGACAGCAGAGATTCATCCATTATTGCCGATGTTGAACCTCTTATTAAGGATGCCATTGTTACAATCCTGGGCTCAAAGGAATTCGGTCAGGTTGCTACCAATGAGGCAAGAGAGAAAATCAGAATTGAATGCAGAGAAAAGGTTTCCAGCATTCTTCAGGAGAAATTCGGTAAACCTCTGATTGTTGATCTGCTGTTCCTAAGCTATATGTATCAGTAGAAAAAGCATCAACAGATCTTCGAGGCTTACCTCGAAGAATCCTCTAATCTCCAGACACGGTCATATCTGGAATAAGTATTGAGCCGGTCTGGATTTTATATCTTTCATCAAAATCATCAGCCATAGCTTCCATATTCAGGAACATATCCTTTAGATTGCCTGCTATGGTAATACCATCCACAGCATGGACAAACTTTCCATCCTTAAAGTAATAACCCTCGGCACCTCTTGAATAGTTACCGCTGACAAGATCAATTCCCTGACCCATAAGTCCGGTGACAACTACACCCTCTCCTGCCTTAGAGAGAAGCTCATCGAAGGAGCAGGTACCATCCTTAAAGGAAATGTACCAGTTATGAATACCGCTGGCATGACCGTTACTCTTGAGTCCGAGCTTTCTGCTGGAGTAGGTTGCCAGAAGATACTGCTCAAGCATACCGTCCTTTACAATATCCGAAGCTGTTACTCTGACACCGTCACTGTCAAAATTACGGGATCCAAGACCTTTTAAAACAAAAGGATCCTCGTGGATGGTTATCCTGTCAGATAAAACCTGTTTTCCAAGATAATTGCATAAGAATGAACGGTTTCTGTATAAGGCACCGCCAGAAATTGCAGAGGAGAAATTTCCCCACAGAGACTGAACTGCAGATCTGGTGAAAATAACATTGTATTTTCCGGTAGCTATCTTTCTTGAATTTAGCTTAAGCAGTGTCTTTTCAAAGGCCTCATCAAGAATTCTCTGTGATGGATAGATATCCTCAATTGATCTGGCAATACTTGAACCTGAGGCTCGCTGCATCTTACCCTCAGATTCACCTAACATGGTAATGTCTGCGGATACTGAACTTGAGGAACGAGCCTTGGTAAAACCATTGGAATTAGAAATTACAGTAGTATAAAGATAGCTTGAGAAGCTTGAACCATCTGATTTCTTAAGACCTTCAACCTTCTGCTCCTCTGCCATCTTGTCAAGCTCAAGAGCCTTGGCAGCTGCAAAATCAGCATCAACATTATTCTCAAACACCAGATTAAGATCTTTAAAAGAATCACAGATAAGATCTTTATCACATAGACCTGAGCATGGATCCGGATCAGAGTACTTTGCAAGATTGATTGCAGACAGAACCGCCTCATGGATCGATTCTAAAGAGAGATCATTTGTCGATACCGCTCCTGAGCGCTTATCTTTGTAAACGGTAATGCTCATGCCATTGTCGCGGTTGAATTCAATATTTTCTATATCCTGATCACGGCAGGAAACGGATAAGCCTTTGACTGCACCGATATTAACCTCACACTCGTCAGCTCCGTTGTCCAGCGCAAACTTCACAACATCTGAGGATACATTTTCAAGGCGAGACTCTTCTGATGCTAAATCTTTCTTAAAAGAACTCATTTAATTAAATCCTAATAGCGTTTTCTTTTATAATGTGATGATATGTTATACCACAAATTAGGGCAACATCATGCAATTAGCATCAATAAAAAATAAGCTGAAAACCAACAGTCTTTTTATATCTATATTGATAGGACTAATTGGATTTCTTGCCTTCAGATATATTCCACAGACAAAACCTCTAAGACCAGCAGCTTCTTTTTTAGTAGATTCTCTGCCTGTTTTCCTTTTCTTTATTCTTTTTTTCTCCTTCTGCAAGCTTAAGATAAAAGAGATGAAACCTCGAAAATGGCATCTTTATCTTGGACTGGTCCAGATTATTTCTACAGGACTGTTTGTAGCTCTGATTTATTTCTACGGTTACGAAGTTTCTGAAAAAACAGTTCTGCTTTTAGAAGGAATCATCATCTGCACCATTGCGCCAACCGCTGCGTCGGCCGCAGTTATGACAGGAAAGCTTGGCGGCAACGAATCATCCCAGACATCCTATACAATTATCAGCAATATAATTGCCGCGGTCTTTATTCCCCTGTTCTTTCCACTGATATGTACTACCATCTCTGGAATCTTTTTTGATGATTTTATGTTAATTCTCAGAAAAGTGTTTCCTGTTCTGGTGCTCCCTCTGATTTTAGCTGTAATAATCAGAGTATTTTTCCCTGCGCTGCTCAAACTGATAAACAAAGCCAAAGAGATTGGTTTTTATCTATGGCTTTTTACCTTAGCCATACAGTCTGCAAGGATTTTCCAGAACGTTGCAAACTCAAAGACAGGCAACGCGTTCTTGTGTACTCTTTTTATTGTTGGTCTGGTGATAACAGTTGTACAGTTCGCTGTCGGCAAATATTTTGGACACATGGATCAGCAGAGAATCAGTGCGGGTCAGGGGTTAGGCCAGAAAAATACAGTATTTGCCATCTGGATTGCCATTATGTTTCTTTCTCCTGAGGCTGCTATTGTCCCAAGCAGCTATCTTCTGTGGCAGAATCTTGTTAACGCGGTGCAGATGAGACTAAGAGAAAAAGATACACTTGCAAGGAAACAAAAAGGACTGGAGCCATATCAGGAATAACATGCTAATGGTATTATTAAAAAAACTTAAACCATACACTCTGCTGATCGCAGTTTCGCTGGGTTTTCTGGTATTCTGCTTCTTCAGATTTACAAAACTTTCAATGCCGCTAAGACCTACGGCACACTTTATTGGTGAATCATTACCGGTAATACTTTTCTTTATTCTGTTTTTTGCCTTCAGCAAAATTACCCTGCATCAGATGAAACCTAGAGCCTGGCATTTTATACTTGTCATCTATCAGATTATTAGCACTGCGCTTCTCGCGCTGTACCTCAGAAGCTATAATGGGGAACAGAACATAGTCATACTTGAAGGCATTCTTATATGTCTTATTACTCCGACAGCAGCTTCGGCTTCAGTAATAACCGGTAAACTCGGCGGGAATGAATCCTCCCTGACAACATATATTATTTTCAGTAACCTCGCTGCAGCCGTCGCCATCCCCCTGATTTTTCCAATGTTCTGCGATATGGGGAATAACTCCTTCTTTCATGACTGCTTTTTGATCCTGAATCACATCTCCCCTATTCTGGTACTGCCTATGATACTGACGGTAATCATCAGAACCTTCAGTCCGAAACTTCATCAGTTTATTCTCAGAAATACAAAAGAAATAGGCTTTTACCTATGGGCCTTCATTATTGTGGTAGTCTCAGCAAAGACCTTCGCAAATATTGAAGCCTCAGATAAAACAGCCACAGAAATCACCCTCATGGCAGCTGTAGGCTTTTTTATGACCATTCTTCAGTTTGCTCTGGCAAAAGGAATAGGTCAGTTTGGAGGACAGAGAATCAGTGCAGGTCAGGCATTAGGACAGAAAAATATGGTATTTGGTCTGTGGGTAACACTTACCTATCTGAATCCGACCGTAGCCATTATTCCAGGAACCTATATTCTGTGGCAGAACGTAGTTAATGCCTGGCAGATGTGGTATAGAGAAAAGAATCTTAGAATATGGGAACAGAGAGGAGAAAACCCTTATCAGGAATAAGACTGAGGACTAACTCTACATAAGCTTAAGCTCAAAAAAATGCCGGTAAAATAATTCCGGCATTGTAATTTTTAAAGGGGGGATGGATAGTTGATTACTTGTTACGCTCTGCGTCAATCAGCTTAACAAACTCATCACCATTCTTATCTGTGTAGATTGAACGAACAGACAGAGTAGCCTTCATGAAGGCATCAGAATCAACATTGTCGTTAACCTGAATACCAGTCTTCTTCATGTCTTCAATCATGGTAACTTCCTGCTTAGCGTTAACCTCACGCTGATACTTAGCTGCATCACGTGCACAGTCGACAAGAAGCTTCTGCTGATCAGCGCTAAGCTTATCAAACTTCTTCTTGTTCATCATTACGGTAACAGCGGTATATGCGTGGTTGGTCATAGACAGATACTTCTGAATCTCATAGAACTTTCCTGCATATAGAGTAGAGATTGGGTGGTCCTGAGCCTCAATTGCACCGGTTTCCATTGCAGTATAAAGTTCACCGTATGCCATTGGAACAGGATTTGCCTTTAGAGCTTCAAAGGTTGCAACCAGCATATTACTCTGAGGAACTCTGATCTTAAGTCCGGCACAATCCTCTGGTTTAACAATTGGCTTACGGCTGTTGGTCATATTACGGAAACCATTCTCAAAATATGCAAGACCTTTCAGACCTAATGGTTCTAGAGTCTTATACAGCTTATCACCGATTTCGCCGTCCAGTACTCGATATGCGTGAGCCTTATCCTTGAAGATAAATGGAATATCAAGTACTGCCATTACTGGAGACAGACCTGAAGCGATACCGCCACCAACCATGGCAATATCAATTGTTCCTGAACGAGCACCAGAAACAATAGCCTGAGAGTTACCTAAGGTACTGTCGAAGAAGGTCTTGATTTCAATCTCGCCCTTTGACTTTTCCTTTACCTGTTCAGCAAAGTAAACTGCACCCTGACCTTGAGTATTATCCTTTGAAACATCGGTTGCAAAACGTAATACTGTCTTTGCTTCAGCCTGCATTGCAACACTTGCTCCAAGGATGGTTGCCAGAATAACTGCTAAGGTTTTCTTCATTTGTGTCTCCTTAAAAAGAAAATTACAGTAACTCAACTTTTGCAGTTCAATATTAACTGATAAAGACTTTATAGATGCGGTCTAGCACCACATTTGCTGTTTAAAAATCAATTTCTTTATTTATTTT
>ONFP01000094.1 GCA_900317105.1 uncultured Succinatimonas sp.
CCAGAAGATTTAAAAAAAAGATAAAAATACAAAGATTTTGCTATGAACTTGCATAACATTGGTCCATTTACAGCGTTTTTTCTTGAAAATATCCTTTTCTGCGGATATGCGGTCCTAGCAGCGGTTTCGGCTTTTGCAGTCCATAAACTGCTTGTTGTTGAAGAAACAGGTCAGAAACATAATCGTCAGCCGGTATATTTTCAGAGAACACTTCTCAATAAAAGTCAGCAGAAGATATCTATTCTGCTTTTTGTCCTGTCCATTGCTGGTATTGTTCTCTACCAGCCAGCCTCATTTACTATAAATTCTATTTTAAGTCGATTCTGTGACTTTTCGGTATTCACCCTGGGATCAGATAACTGGGAGAACTTCATCGTTTTTCTGATACTGCCTCTGTGCACCTTCAGTTTTCTGTGCTCCATCGGGACAACTGTATGGCTTGGAAAACTCATAGCAAGACTTAAGAACGAACTGCTCCTGGAAAAAAGACAGTACCGTGCTGCGATAATCACTGCAGTTGTGCTCTGGAGCGGAATTCTTCTGATGACTGCTGCTCTGCTGGTTCTGATGAGCTGTTACGGTAAATAGACTCTGTCTATCAGTGGGCTGTTTAAAAGGCGTAACATAAGCGGAGCCTTTGCAGATAAAGCTTTTTCGTACCTCACATTAGTACAACTGTCGAAGATTATTTCAAAATTTTTCTTAAAACCTCGCCTTACTCTCTGTTCTCGTCCTTGTTTCTTGTTTTTTCGTTTTTCTGCCAAATAATAGAGGTATACCTTGGAAAAAAGAAATAACTATGTTCGCATCTATACAGCAATTCTTAAAACTGCTTATTCTTGGATATACTCCACAAGGCATCAGAGCCAGAACTATTATGGCTGTCTGCACGACTTTTGCTGTCCTGATTATTGAGGTGGCAGCCTACAGCTATTACTGGGACGAGATACCGGATATGATCAGATTCGATTACGATTTCAACGGTGTTCCTAATGATATTGTTGAAAAAAAATACATCTGGTACAACTTCCTGCTCCAGATTTTTGTCTGTATCTTTGTATTTATTTTAAAACCGCTCCTCAACAGGATTAAAAGAGTTCAGAGCCTTCTTCGTGACAATGACGGCAGCAAGATTCCTCTTGTGGAGAAACGCTGTACTCTGTTTGCCTGGGAGCTCTCAATGCTCTTTGTGACCACGGAGCAGGGATATGTGTTTGATCTTGTGGATGTTATTGAAAGTCCAATGTGTGATGACATTGTCTCTGCAATCTTTGTTTTCTGGCTGATTGTTCTGGTTGCGGAATTCTATTCAGATCTGAAGAAACTCAAAAACTCGGATTCGGTTTCTGAACCGAACTCTCTCAAGGTTGAATGAACTGTTGAATGGAGGGAGCTCTTTGTTCTAAGAGAGCAGGAATTTAAGCTGCCAGAGGTAAATTAAATTCCTGCTCACTCAGAGCAAAGTTCTTCTTATGCTTAAGATAGCCTTTTTTTGCTTTTACCTTACGATCTTCAAAGACCTTTGGTACACAGAACTCCTGTACATGCATCTGCACGAAATTCCTCTGTTTAATTTTCTTTTTTGACATTTTTATTCCTCTTTAAGTGAAAGAAAAGCTTTTTAAACGCTGTCGTGATTCTTTCTCTGAACCATCAAACAGGATCTAGTATAGTTCAGGATCATTCCAGATCTGAATATTTATTCTGAAATTATTTACACATGAATATGTATAAAGATGTATTTGTTCAAGTTTATCTTTATTATCTGGTGAAAATAAAGATCTTTTCTGAAGGTTGCCCACCAGTCTTCACCGGTGAGCAGTACATGAGGTAAGGATTACAGCTTTGAATTAGCCCATCTGGTCAGAGGCTGCTCCAACAGATGATGAGCTGCAACTGCGGCAGCCAGAATACCGATACATACTAGGGAAATCAGCAGTACAGGATTCTCATAGCTCCACTTGAGATCAGGCAGATTTACGTAGTCTCTTAATGCTCTGATCACAATGGTGTGAACCAGGAAGATTGCGTATGAGTATTTGCCTAAGGTTACAGACAGAGGGTTGTTAAGAGCTCTTGAGATAATACCTCGGTTGCACAGGAACAGCCAGAACAGGGCAACAAAGCAGATCTGAAGCCATACCCCATCCAGTGCCCAGCGGGTAAGCTCAGGGAACCAGGTCTGAGCGGTCAGAGTTGCAATCTGATCTGGTGGCACAGTAAGTCCCTCTGGGGTAGGAATTCCGGTTGAACCTCCGAAAAGGCTGATAACGATTGTTAAAAGCAGAACCGCCTCAAGCGCACTAACCCCAGGATGTACCTTTGTCTGTGTCTCTGGCTTTCTGTCTGCGGTATATGATTTCCATACCTCACAGAGCAGGATGCCGAAACCGATGTAGGCAAAACCTCTTACCATAGGGAAGATGAAAGGCACGACGATAAATACACGTCTTGAATACATGTAGAAGCAGATAAAGGTAATGGTACCGATTGCCAGAAGAGCCTTGTCATGACCTAATGCTTTGAAAATACAGAAATAAATTACAGATACAAAGAACAGGGCATTTGCAAACCAGGCTACATACAGGATGGTTGCATCAGGACCGAAGTGATGGGTATTCCAGTCTAAAAGCAGCAGAGAGTTGAAGATGTTGACGGACAGCGGATACTGCATGATGTCAAAACCGGCTGCAATATAGCCTACTATGGTCAGGGCAATAATGAATGGTGCCAGACGTAGCCACTTTCTTAATGCAAAGTGAAGCACGGTCTCCTCTGTTCTTACCTTGTAGAACAGGAAAAAGCCAGACATCAGGAAGAACATCTCCACAGCCTGCCAGCCGGAGGTCCATTTTACAAGCCAGGAGAACTGCTCGGCCCCTGACAGGTTCAGGTAGGCGATATGTACACCTACTACGGCCCAGATTAAAAGAAAGCGTAAAAATTCGAGGTTTTTAAAGCCTCTTTCACTGTATTTTCTCATTTGTTATCTCGATAATCTTTGTTTTTATGAATGTTTGCTGGTTAAGAAAATTGTCGGGAGATTGTATATGAAAACGTTTACATTCAGTGTTATTCAGATCACACATTATTAAACTGCCAAAAAAATTGCCTAACTGAAAATACAGCTTGAAAGCCACTTTTGGTCAAAATAGACTACAATGTCTCTCGGTATTCAGAACGATTTAACAATGGTCAGCCAACGGCTGCACCTGGCAGATTTTTATGGAATTTCTAACAGAACACGGCCTGGAACTTTTTACTACCTTTTTAGGCCTGATTTATCTTTACTATGAGTACAAAGCCTCTATCTGGCTGTGGCTTTTAGGTATCATCATGCCGATGATTGATATCTACCTGTTTGCTACCAGCGGCATGTATGCCTATGCCTTCATTTCCTTTGTATTCGTGCTGGTTGCAGTTTACGGTGTACTAAACTGGAAGTTTGGCGGAAAGGGACATACCGAGCGTCTTATTACTCATATGACGTTTAAAAAGATTGTCCGTTATCTTCTGGCGACAGCTGTTATTTTTGGAATTACTTATCAGGTACTTGTCACCTTTACCGACAGTGAGGTTCCTGTAATGGACAGCTTTACCACAGCTGCCTCCTTTGTCGGTGTATTTGCGCTGGCCTATAAATATGTGGAGCAGTGGCTCGTATGGATTGTGGTGGATATTATTTCGGTGATTCTCTTTATCCATCAGGGCCTGCCTTTTAGAGCCGCACTTTATGCATTTTATGTGTTTGTAGCAATTCAGGGATATCGTAAATGGAACAGCATGGCAGTAACATTCCGGTAATTCTGGCAAACGGTGATTTTCCAACCCACAGAATTCCTCTGGGCATCCTAAAGAATGCCGACTATCTGGTCTGTACCGATGGCTCCTTAAATGCGCTTTTAAGATTTAAAAAGGAGCATTTATCCGATCTCAGCATTGTGGAACTTGAACCTTCTGCTGTGGTTGGAGACGGAGACTCTCTGTCAGATGAGCTGAAGGAAAAGTATTCTCATATCTATGTCGAATACGCAGAGCAGGATTACAACGACCTCACCAAGGCTACCCGTTTCTGTATAGAAAAGGGCTACTCTGAGATTAACTATCTTGGAATCAGCGGCAAGCGTGATGATCATGCCATGGCCAATGTCTCTCTTTTAGTCTGGTATCTTAAGAACTTTAAGCTTAAGGTTAAGGCCTATACAGATCATGGGGTCTTTATTCCCTGCTGTGGTGACTGTACTTTCAACGCTCAGAAGGGAACTCAGGTAAGTATCTTTAATTTCGGAGCAAAAGGTCTTAAGAGTACAAATCTCAAATGGGATATCTACGATTTTGATGAGCTCTGGCAGGGAACCTTGAATGAGGTGACCTCTGAATCCTTCTCCATTAAGGCTGAAGGATACTATCTGGTGTTTCTGAACTATTAGGCTTGGCTTTATGATCTCACGAAATAATCTCACCACTCTCTGCTATCTTGAACAGAACGGCTGCTATCTGATGCTGCATCGAACCAAAAAGGAAAAGGATATCAATAAGGACAAGTGGATCGGGATCGGTGGACATCTTGAAGAAGGAGAATCTCCTGAGGAATGTCTTGTCCGTGAGATGAGGGAGGAGACCGGTGTGACTCCTCTGTCACCAAAGCTTCGTGGAATCATCACCTTTGTCTCGGACAGATACGGAACTGAGTATATGTTCCTGTATTCAGCCGAAGCTTATCAGGGGAAGCTAAGCTCTGACTGTCCTGAAGGTGACCTTCAATGGGTTGAAAAGGATAGAATTTTCTCTCTGCCTCTGTGGGAAGGAGATAAGATTTTTTTACGACTCATGTCTGAAAATCACCCATTTTTCTCTCTGAAACTCTCATATCAGGGGGATAATCTTGTCTATGCGGCCTTAGACGGAGGGGAGCTTAAGCTTTAACCTGTCTTAGGTCTTCAGTTATTCACAAAGAGAGGTTCTCATGCTTAAGGTTTACTGCTATGAAAGATGTACCACCTGTAAAAAGGCTCTAAATGGCTGGATGATCATGGCGTAGTCTATGAGTCTGTCGACATCAAGACAGAGCATCCTGACGAGAAGACTATCAGAGAGCTTCATCTAAAAAGCGGTCTGCCTTTAAAACGCTTTTTCAACACCAGCGGTCTTCTGTACAAGTCCCTTGAGCTCTCTAAAAAACTCCCCTCAATGCCTGAGGCTGAACAGTACAGACTGCTCTCTTCCGACGGTATGCTGGTAAAGCGACCTCTGGTAGTAACCACGGATTCTGTGTTGGTAGGCTTCAAAGAGCCTGAATGGCAGGTTCTTCTGAAAAAATAGTCTATACCGGTCTTCTGAAGTATGAAGAGACACCGGTATTCTGGAGGATAAGTGAAAGGTTATGACGTTATAGGTGATGTTCACGGCTGTTATGATGAACTGTGTGAGCTTCTGGATAAGATAGGGGAATCCTCCGAGCGTAAGCTTATATTTGTGGGTGATCTAATTGACCGCGGTCCTAAACAGAAGGAAAGTGTCACTCTGGTTCGAAAGCTTGTGGAGCAGAACAAAGCTCTGTGTATCATGGGTAACCACGAATATAACGCCATTCTTAAACGTCTTAATCTGCGACTGAAAAATGATCGCTTTTCTCTGCCTTTCTGTGACTTTGTAAATACTGACAGGGATTTCTACTATGACTCCATTGAGTGGATGAAGACTCTACCTCTGTGGCTTGATCTTCCGTCCCTAGGTGTAGTTCATGCCTGCTGGAATTCCCGCCTGATGAGAATTCTGGCTTCCTACCTTGACTCAGAGCATCGGGTTAAGGATGATTCCTTCTTTGCTGCTTCTTCTAAGAATGCCTCAGGCTGTACTGTCACCAAAATAGCGGATGCAGCCGAGATTATTCTCAAAGGTACAGAACTGAGTCTGCCTGAGGGGGAGTATTTTGTGGATAAGGACGGTAAATCCCGCAAGGAAATCAGATATAAATGGTGGCAGAGTGTAACCGAGGAGACCCGTTACTGCGATATTGCCCTAAGTGTTGGCGATGCTGAAATTACCGATAAAAAACTGGGGCAGATTAAAGGCTGGATCGGCAAGGAGCCTCCAAAGCTTATTGTTGTCGGTCATTACTGGCTACGCAGCCGTTCACCAGACTCAGTTACCCTTGAGGATGCAAGCTTTTCTGACAAGGTATTGTGCAGTGATTTTTCCTGCGTGAAACAGGGAAGACTTGCAGCCATCAGAGTTGATCTGAATTCTGATGACAGTGTAGGTGGCGTGTCTGTGGAAAGTGTGGCTTCAAGAGAGTTTTAACTCATAAATCTGCATAAATTTCACGATTTAAGAGGATTTTCCGTTATTTCTCCTCAATCTGAAAAGAAAAAACATTTCATCCAACATAAAAAAGCTCTTTTTCTGTTTTCTTTAAATTTACATACCCAGGTCCTTAAGAGTTTTTTCTTTTAAAGCCTGGTTGGTTCACGATCTGCCACAAAAGTAATGGCAGATCTTTAATTAACAATCGATCTCGC
>ONFP01000058.1 GCA_900317105.1 uncultured Succinatimonas sp.
CGGAATTTTAAGCCTGCGCTGAAAGGCTGGAGAAGCAATTCTCCTAGAGATCGTGTAAGACGTAGTTCGCTATGCAGTGGTCTATGAAGCAGGAATCCCACGACTTTAGTCGTGTGGAGTGTCAAACTGCCTTGTTAGTTGTAAAAGTACAATAAATCCTGTCATTAAAGCAAAGGCCAAAGTCATCTGTGTACATGTCTTTGACCTTAGTAATATGTATCAATACGTGGACAGAAAGCCTGTCTTATGAGGCAAATAATTATTTAACAGTCTCGTTTTTCAGACTTGTATCAATTGCATTCTTAAGATTGGTTACCCAGGTGTTGTAACGGCTGTGAATCTCGTTCTTAGAGCTGTTCTGCATCAGACCTGTAGATTCTACCAGTGAAATGCTGTAGTTTGATTTATCAAAATCAATGCGTACAGTTGCTGCGACATTGGTCTTGTTCATCTTGGCTTCAACTGCTGTACCGGATACTCTGGTTATTTCCCAGTTATAGGAAGAACAGCCTACCTTTATAGCATCCTGAACCTGCTTGGTGGTCAGACCTGCAGGAATATTTCCGTTTGGAGTCATGATCTGCTGATGCTTATAGGCACAGCCAACAAGTGTAAAAGCACATAATATACAGGTGAAGATTTTAACTAAAGCTTTCATATAAAACCTCTTTGTAGTTCAAGTAATCCTGAGTTTTTTGCAGGCAGTGTTGTTATTCTAAGAGTTCAATTTAGATAATTTAAACTGTATGGTGTAATTTTGTGAAACAGTTTTAATTTATGTTCTAAAAATCTGCTTTAGATCTTAATGTTAAGCCTGGAAGAGGGGATTTTTTGGGGGTATAAACGGCAAAAAAAGGCCTCACTGCTAGGAGTGAGGCGAACTATCTAAAAGAGAAACCAAGTTAAATTGTTATCTGATGCTCATGATTGAATCCATTGCTGTGTTCTGAGTCTGCAGTGCCTGAGCGTTTGCCTGGTAGGTTCTCTGGGCAATCAGCAGATCAACCAGTTCTGAGGCCAGCTCCACATTTGACAGCTCAAGATTTGCGCCTTTGATGGCACCTGCCATACCTACATTTGCCTGTGCTGCAGTTGCATCACCAGAGCTGATGGACTGTTTCCACTGGGTATCACCAATCTTGATTAAGCCCTGTGGGTTGGCAAATGTTGCCATCGCCACCTTGGAGATAGGCTGTGTCCTGCCGTTTGTATAGGCGGCAAGAATAATACCGTTGTCATCTACTTCAACATTCTCAAGAATACCGGTTGCATAACCGTCGGTACTTACGCTGGTAACTGAGAACTTGGAGCTACCGTACTGGGTAAGATCCATCTCAATTTTTATTTCCTGAGTTGGATCAACACCACCACCCATAGCGGACGCCAAACAAAAATCATTTCTTATTGATGTTGCATGAGTTGAATTTAAATTATTTATATAAATTGCAGGTGGTAATTGTCCATTATCAACTAATCCTCCTGATGAACCGAATACCAGCTGAATTCCATACAAATCATTATCTGGTGGCTGGATAGATGAACTTGGTTCTGTTACCTGAAAATGACGTCCATTTGCAATATCTACTGCTCTTCCATCAACGTAAGCAACAACGTTCCATACGGTTGCGTCTGCAGTATCTAGTACGTCTGTTGAATAAGGAGTTGAAGGATTTACATGATCTTTCTGGAAGTAATAGGTTAAAGTATGCGCTCCTCCTAGAGAATCATAGATAGTCTGTGAGGTTGCTGCTGTATAGGTTGATGCGTCCTTAGGGTCAAATTTTGTCATTCCACATTTTGTTGGATCTAAATTTCCAGCGTATTCTTTGTTATGTTCTTCTGCTTTTGCTGGCAGATTTGCAATCAGCTCTGCGGTTGTAGACATCTTAGGGGCACCAGTATCTGATGGGATCTTGATGGCATGAGTGGACATGATATCAAGATTGGTAACATTTCCATCTTTGTCTACATCATAGCCCTGCAGGTAGTCACCCATAGCGGTAACAATGAATCCGTCCTTGTTTAACTCAAAGGCACCGTTACGAGTGTAGGAACGGTCACCTACCTCACTGGTGGTTTCATAGTTTTCTGAATTAGCCAGCACGAAGAAGCCGTTGCCGCTGATTGCCATATCAAGATTATTGCCGGTATCACCGGATAGAGAACCCTGGGAAAACTGCTGTGCTACTGTAGTAGTGGTAACACCCATACCTGTAGCAGTCTTGGCACTGGTGAAAACAGAATTTGCATAGATATCGGCAAACTCTGCACGTGATTTCTTAAAGCCGTAGGAGTTGGCGTTAGCGATATTGTTAGAAGTTGTATCAAGATACTTCTGTGCACCTCTAATACCGGAAATTGATGTATTAAACATAGTGTTTCTCCATATTATTTAGATAGTATTTTATTTTTTTCTCTCTGAGCTTTTTTTATGCTTATATGGCTTAATGCCTTATGGTTTGATTATTAGGTAGCAAGAGCTGTGCCAATTAAAGAAATCTAAATAACTATCTGAAATCTAAGAATTTTAATTTTGCGGTTTTGAGTTTTTGCCACTTGTGGCAATGGATTTTATTAAAAATGATTACTGTTTTTGCCGGTTTAAACGGTAAAATAGGGACAGGAGAATTATTATGAAGAAAGCTTTAGTTGTATTTTCTGGAGGACAGGATAGCTCAACCTGTCTTTATTATGCGGTTAAGAATTATGATGCGGTTTATACCATTGGCTTTAAATATGGTCAGCGTCATGAGATTGAGCTTGAGTGCAGAAAGGATTTTATTGAGTCCTTAAAGGCCTTTGACAGGGAAGCAAAAGATAAACTTATCGAGGATAAGGTTGTGGATATGCTCTCTTTGAAGAATCTTACAGATTCTGCCTTAACCAAGGATGATGCTGAGTATGTTATGGATGAGAAAAACTCACTGCCTACTTCTTTTGTACCTGGACGTAATCTTATATTCCTCTGTTATGCGGCAAGTTATGCCTACAGTGTAGGTGCAGATACCATTATCTCTGGAGTCGGTCAGGCGGATTACTCAGGCTATCCTGACTGTCGTGAATCTACTCTTAAGGCTTTAGAGACAGCAATTAATCTTGGGATGGAGAGCTCTATTAGGCTAGTATCTCCACTGATGCACCTGACAAAAGGGGAGACCTTTAAGCTTGCTTATGATTTAGGCGGAGATGATTTTGTCAGAATGATAGTTGAGAAGACTCATACCTGTTATGAAGGGACTCATAACACACTGCATGAATGGGGATATGGCTGTGGCAAATGTCCTTCATGTTTACTTAGAAAGAAAGGGTATGAGGAGTATCTGAAGCTGAGGGAGAAGCTGTAGACCGTGTTAACTACATCAGAGTTTATTTAACACTTTGAAACTTTAATCTTTCTATTAGTTCTTTTGGTTCCTCAAAATATGAGTAAGTAAGGACAAATTAAGGCATCTGTCCTTTTGTTTATGCCCTTAACGAAGGTATAATGTAGACATGTTCAGGTAAGGATCTTGTTGATATGGATAGTAAAAAACTGAGTATCGGCACAGAAGATTTTGAAAAACTCAGATTATCAGATTCCGTCTATATTGATAAAACATCATATCTAACTGAATTGTACGGTGAGCATGTTCATTCCAACGGCATGAGTTATGTTGATGAAGTCCTTCTCTTCACCCGTCCCCGCCGATTCGGTAAATCTCTTACCATGAGCATGATTAAGAATTTTTTTGAACTTAATTATGCTGATCCTGAGGATAAATCCAAGCCTAAGCAAATATTCCGTAATCTTGCTATATCCAGGAATAAAGCCTTCTGTGAAAAATACATGGGGCAGTTTCCTGTTATAAGTATCTCTTTAAAAGATGTTGAAGGAGAGACTGTTGAGGGGGCATTAAATGAGCTTTTAGGCAAGATCTACGAATTATATGATGGTTTCAGATCACTTTTAGACTGTAATGCGTTAGCTCCTGAGGATCATGATGCATATCAGTATGTTCTGTCTTTTACAAAGCAAAGTAGCCGATTATGGGATGAAAACTATTTTATGGTATTGTAAAAATATGGTGCAGAATAAGGATAGAAATGAATGCAACATTCTTAACTACAAACCGATTGAGTAGAGATAAAATCTGCTTTGTTTAATTCATGGCGACCACGCATTCTTTTCCTAAAAAGGATATTCCATATTTGATGATCCTGTAATTTTTCTGCTCATAAGGACTGGCGTATTTCTTTAGCTCAATTTGCTCAAGAGCCCCTTTGCAGATCTCATCAAAACTCTCTCCTTTATAAAGCTTTTTAAACTCTATAATTACCACTTCCTTTTTGGGAGAGTAATCTAAAATCAGATCTGCATATCCATCACCACTTTCAGTATCTGATTTTATTTCTGTATTTTGATCTATTGTTAAGGCGAGAATGCCGGCTAAAAAGCCATGATAATAGTCTTCATAGGCTGTATTTCTTATTGATACAAAGGTTAAAAGCAGTTCATTTATCAGATTCTGAACTTTATCCTTATTTTCTGCAAACAATGCGTTTTTTAATTCTGCAACTTTTGAATACCACTGAGAATTTCGTTTACTGAAAATAATCTTTGCTTTTTGACTAAAACAGTCTAGCACTTCTTTATTTGGTATTTTTACCTCGATGCTTCCATCTTCATTAGTCTTAACAACAGTTAAATATCCTGTATAAAGCATCATCCCCATCATAGTATCAAAATCGGTATGAATTGATATTTCAGGATAGGTTGTAAAATCAGGCGGTAAAATTATTTCTGTTCCTCCGTCCAGTAGATTCTGCAGCCTTTGAGAATCTATGGCATCAGGATGATTGATACAGATGGAGACAATATCGTTGCTTGAGGTATTATTAAAATAATTACCAGGAGTAAAGGTTAAAGGATTTTCTGAAGAATTTGCCTTATGACAGAATGATAAAACACTCCATGGGCAGAGCATTTTTGCTCCTGCAAAGTTGTAGCCGTCATACCACTCTAAAACATCCTTTTCTCTTTCCTGAAGCTTTCTTTTTTTCAGAAGTTCTGTTACTTCCTTATGGGTAAATCCTATAAAATCACGATACAGCTCATCCTGAATGGTATAGAGTGAGAAATTATTGATACCTGTATAGATACTTTCATGGCTGATTCGTAAGCATCCGGTCACAATTCCCTTTTCAAGGTACTCATTGGTTTTGAATACCTCCTCAAACATTCCTCTAATAACATTCAGCATTTCCTTATAATAACCGTATACCGTAGCCTTCTGCAGAGGAACATCATATTCATCAACTAGAACAATAACTTTTTTTCTGTAGATACTGTAAAGATAAAAGGTTAAATCTTTTAATGAGGATTTAACCAGAAGCGTAATGTTGTTTTTTACATCAGGATTACTGAAAGTAATGATTTGTCCATTTTTTGCTAGTTGAACAATTTTTGAGAACTTTTCTTTATCTTCAGGTGCAAGACTGCTTTGTTTAAGAAAACTGTACTGTTTATACAGGTCTCCAATGCGGTTAAATAAAGCGGTTAATGCTTCAATATAATCTTCACCGAAAACTCCCTTAAGAGAGATACTGATTACAGGATACTCTCCCATGTATTTATCACAGAAAGCCTTATCCTGAGAAATTTCTAAATTTTTGAAGAGTTCTTTTGGTTTTGATTTGTCGGCAGGATTATCGTAATTAAGCTCAAAGAAGTTCTTAATCATACTCATGGTCAGAGTCTTTCCAAAGCGGCGTGGACGGGTAAAAAGACTCACATAATCCTCATAGGTTTCACCGTTATCATGAACTTTTTCTCCAAATAGCTCTTTTAGATAAGATGTTTTATCTATGTAGGGAGCTCCCTTTTTAATAAGGGTTTCAAAATCTTCATAACCAACTGTGAAACGTTCTGACAATTTCCTACTCCTAAATTCAAAAATCAGCTTTTCTATTTTTTCGCCTGGGTTGATTATCAGTTCTGAATTGACTTGATTCTGAAGCTGTTCTCAATCTTATGACGTCTGAAATTCTGCATAAAATTCTTTAAGGCAATCATAAAGGCCAGTACAAAGAAGCCGCCCGGAGGCAGAATAGCAACCATCAGTGTGTAATCAGCATTTATAAAGGTACACTCAAGAGCCTCACCGAAACTTCCAAAAAGCTTGGATGCTCCCATAAACAGGGTACCCTGTCCGATAATCTCACGCACAGCACCCAGGACAAAGAGTACCAGAGAGAAACCTACACCGGTACCTACGGCATCTACAAAGGCGAGAATAGGTCCGTTGCGGCTGGCAAAAGCCTCAGCTCTGCCCATAATGATACAGTTGGTTACAATCAGGGCAAGATAGATGCCAAGCTGAGAGTTCAGATCAGGGAAGTATGCCTCAATATAGAATTTGACCAAGGTAACCAGGGTAGCAATAAAAAGCACATAGATAGGAATTCTGACTTCCTTGAAGATACATCTGCGGATTAGAGAAATAATCACCGAGCTTGCGCAGACCACAATCAGAGTGGCAAGACCAAGACCTATGGCAGATACAGCAGAGGTGGTAACCGCAAGGAGAGGGCAGAGACCTAACAGCTGACACAGACCTGGATTGTTGGACCAGATGCCTTCAAAAAGAATCTTTAAAAGTGAGGTTTTAGCTGAGGCTTTTACTTTTTTCTTTTTGCCTTCAACGGTATCAATCTTGTTGTCCATACTATTACTTCACCTTGCATTTTTTTAGTGAACGGATATCAAAGCTGTTTAATTCCTTTAAAGCCTGAGAGGTGGCAATTACAGTCGCTCTGGAGGTGACGGTAGATCCTGTAATAAAATCAAAATCACCGCCGTTTTTCTTTACATCCCAGTTGGCTGATAAAAGCGAATGTCCTGAGAGCTGATCTAAAAAGTTTCCATGGTCTCTGTCTACCTTGTCACCAAGTCCAGGGGTTTCCTGTGAAAAATAGATATCAGCCTTGTAGACCTTTTTATCAGGGGTAAAGCCAGCAATCATTATCAGAGGATCAGAATAACCCAAGGAGGTGGAGTAGGTCATGATATAGCCTTTGATTTCCAGATCTTTAGAGGCAATATAAAGCTTCTGATTATGACCGACGTTTTTACTTTTCTGTATGGCATAGCAGGTAAGCCTGATATTATCTCCACGGGCCTCATCCGGAAGCAGACTGTTGATTTTTACCTTAAGAGAGTTTGCTCGGTTGTTTTCTCTCATCTGTTCTGTGCTCTCTGAGGTATACATAATCATACCTACACATAATGAGGCAACAAAGGCTAGAGAAAAACCTGAGAGGATAGCTCTGGCTGTTCTTGAATATTTGTACTTCTTTTTCTTATTTTTGTCGTTACCGGTATTTGTTGAGCCGGTATCATTGGTATTGGTATCTAATACCGTTTCAAGATTTTTATTCATTACTGAAATCCTCCCTTTTTATAACCCACACCATAAGGTCTTCGAGAGGTCATGACATCAATTAAAGGTGCACAGGCGTTGCCGAGTAGTACAGCAAAGGCAACTGCATCAGAATAGGATCCGTAGGCTCTTAGAATTACAATAAAAAAGGCTACAAAGACTGAAAAATAAATACGGCCTTTGGAGGTTCCTGCATTGGTAACCGGATCGGTGATGATGAAGAAGGCTGCCAGCATGGTACCTCCAAAGAGCAGACCGTCTTCTACATTCAGGTAATTGCCAGGGAGGAAATGATTTAGAATCCACTGGAAGAATATAAAGGAGGCAAAGAAGGCCACCACCATACGCAGGATAATAATCTTAAAGGCAAAGAGGATAAGTCCTCCTATGCAGTAGGCAACAGCAAGTGCCATATAGGCCTTGTAGTTCCCAAGAGTGAAATCGTGACCTGGCAGCAGATCTAAAGATGAGGTCTTGCGGGCAGACTTGATATTCTCAAGATAGGTGGCACCGCTGAAGCTGTCTACTATTGAGCTGATACTCAGATCGTTATCCTCCTCATGGGAGTTTTCAGAAAGATTTAAACCTTCTACAAGATTTCTGAGGTTAACCGGATCAGCCTTCTTGAAGATAACCTCCTGGGTTGCAGAGAGTGTTGCCTGAGTGTATGCGGCAGGTGCCGGTACGATCCAGGCGTTGCTCA
This sequence comes from uncultured Succinatimonas sp., assembly GCA_900317105.1. Classification (GTDB taxonomy): domain Bacteria; phylum Pseudomonadota; class Gammaproteobacteria; order Enterobacterales; family Succinivibrionaceae; genus Succinivibrio. The sequence continues at coordinate 8,122 of ONFP01000058.1, forward strand.
TGGCAGCAGGGCAGGAGCTGACAATAAAGATAAAGCCTGCCATAGCAGGGTTGAAGATATTGTGACCTAAACCGCCGAAGACGGATTTAACCACGATGATTGCAAAGACGGTGGCAACTACAGTGTAATAGCACTGAAGTAATGGTGGCAGAGTAAAGGCCAGAATCATAGCGGTTACGGTGGCTGAGAGATCACCTACGGCAGTGGAGATGCTGCGGTGGCGCAGCAGGGCAACGATTATCTCACAGATAAGAGCTGTTATCTCACAGATTAAAAACTGCCAGAGAATGCCGTAGCCAAAAAAGTATACCTGAACCATCAGAGCTGGCAGCAGGGCAAACAGGACACAGCCCATAATCAGCTGGGTGGTCATCTTCCCTTTAAGATGAGGTGCGGTTTCTATTCCTAGGATTTTTTTTACCACACCCTGTGACTGGGTTATATTCATATTGGTCTTCTTTATTTATATATTCGTGTTTGTAACTTGTATTTCAGTGTCTTTATATTCGTCTTTATAAATCAGCGGTTATAAAACAGTGTTGTTTTTCATATTTGTATTTATAACTTCATCTTTATAACTTCATATTTTATTTTTCAGATTTTTCTGACTAACGTTTGGAACGTAAGGTCTTTTTCCTGAAGATCTCAGGAAGAATGTTTATTTCCTTCTTCTCTTCCTGGGCGGACATTAAAACCTGAGGAATAACCTTCTTAGGCTCAGGATTCTGACGGCTGTCATCTGGAGGCAGCCCTACCAGCTTAAGCTCATGGGCCTGAACTGTAGGTGCCTCATGAAGAATTACCTTCAGTTCCTCAAGACGTCCTGATGCGTTCTTTTTCAGAACCTGAGGGAGAATATCCTTCTCCTCAAGCTGGGCATTGGCAACCTGCTGCTCAATGGTGGTCTCAGGAACCTCTGGGGCTGGTTTTTCGATATGACCCTGATGTCTTGCAATGGCAATCGCTTTATCCTGAGATTCTTTTAAGCGCTTAATGGCAGAGGCATCATCAGAACCTTCTTTCTGTTGCTGCTGTTTCTGTGCAAGAATTGCCTCCTTGCGTTCACGGGCCTTGGCTTTAGCCTCTTCTAAGGCTTTAGCACGGGCTGCGGCAAGCTCCTCTGGAGACATATTAGCCTCAGCTTCCTTCTGAGCCTTGATTCTGGCTAGAGCAGCCTCTTTCTTAGCCTGTCTTTCCTTTGCTTCAGCCTCAAGACGCTCCTCTTTGAGCTTCATTCTCTGTTTTGCCACAAGATTGCGTCTTTCAGCATCACGGATGTGTTTTTCGACTGCCTGTTCATATCTGAACTGTGAGGTTAAAGGTATGAAAGATGGACAGACATAGGCACAGGCACCGCATAGTGTACAGTCCGTAATACCTGCCTTAAGACAGGCGGCATGGTTTTTAGCCTTGGACTGGTTGTACATTTGATATGGAACCAGACGGCTAGGGCAGACACGGGCACAGCGACCGCAGCGTATACAGTTCTGAGGCTGTTTTAATAAAGGTATTTCTGCTGTGGTTGGAGCGAGAATACAGTTGGCACTCTTGGTAATAGGCACATCAATGGTAGGGAGGGTAAAGCCCATCATAGGACCACCAAGAATGATTCTCTGATGAAATTCTGGGGACAGGTTATAGCTGCTTAATACAAAACGTACTGAAGAGCCAAGACGTACTCGCACGTTGCCGGTTTTCTTCATACTCTCACCTGCAACGGTAACCACACGGGAGATTACAGGCATACCGTCAACTACGGCTTCCTTGACTGAGAGGACGGTTCCAACATTGTTAACCACGATACCGCACTCGGAGGTATGGACAGAGTATGGGATTTCAATACCGGTGATAATCTTGATAAGATTACGGGCTGCTCCTGAAGGGTACTTGGTTGGAATAACACGGATTTCGGCAATACCCTCACAGGCACTCTTCATGGCGGAGATGGCCTGAGGCTTGTTATCCTCAATGGCAACTACGGTAATCTTTGGATTTAATATCTTTTTAAGAATCTGTATACCAAGTGCAATATCTGATGCCTGCTCCTGCATGATTCGATCATCACAGGTAATAACAGGTTCACATTCAGCACCGTTGATGATAAGTACATTACATCCGGTCTGGGAATCATCTAAGGCGGATTTAATCTTAAAGTCAGTCTGGAACTGAGCTCCGCCTAAACCTTCCACACCATAGTTATGGATTCTGTCTAAAAGCTCTTTGTTGGATTTAAGCTCCCAGTCCGGCATCGGATCAAGATCAACGCATTCATCATTACCGTCAGGTTTGATGGTGATGCAAAGTCCTGTATATCCGCTAGGGTGAGGCAGAACCTCCTTTGAAATGGCATTGATGGTACCGGAGGTTGAGGCATGTACAGGCACAAGTCTGCCTGAGGCTTTGGTCAGAGGCTGTCCTTTTTTGACATGATCCCCTACATTGACCAGAATCTCACCTTCCTTTCCAAGATGTCTGTCAATTGGAAGACAGATGATGGATGGCAGACCAAGATCTTCTATTCTGCTCTCGGAGGTATCCTTCATCTCTTTTGGTTTAATACCGCCAAAGAACTTCCAGATTTTTGCTTTGATAATTTTCTGTAACTGATTAGAGGCCATTCTAGTTAACTTCCGCTCTTAATCTGGACTGAGTGAATATTCCAGTTGAAATGAGATAAATCATGATCAAGACGAATTTTTTCAATACATTTCTCCGGACAGGTATTGATACAGTCATCACAGCCGATACACAGGTCCGGATCAACCATATGGGCATCCTTGAGTACACCTGCAATGGCATCTACAGGACACTTGCGCTTGCATTTACCGCAGCCGGTGCAGCTGTTCTCATGAATATAGGCAACCATACGAGGGGAGAAAAGCTGTTCTTCATAATCTCCATAGCTTGCGTTGGTATCACCTACAAGAACACCCAACTGTTTTGCTACATCGGCACCTGCAGGACGGCAGAGGTTTGGGGCTGCCTTTTTATCAGCCAGGGCTTTGGCATAGGCATTACAGCCAGGGAATCCGCACTGACCGCAGTTGATACCAGGAAGCAGCATTTCAATTCGTTTCTCTGCACTGTCCTCTTTCTTATCAGCAAGGGTTGAAAGGTATGAAAGAATTAGACCTAATACTAAAAGTACAGCTGCTAAAATCAGAATAAACTTTAATTCAAGTATCATGCTGCACTCCCGGCAAAGCCAGCAAAGCCCATAAAGGCAAGGGAGAGAAGTCCTGCGGTGATAAGTGCTATTGCGGTGTTCTTAAATGGTTCAGGAACATCGGAGATGGCAAGGCGCTCTCTGATAGCTGCAAATAAAGTTAACACCAGAGTAAAGCCGCTGCCGGCACCTAAGGCAAAGGCTGTTGCCTCAGAGAAGGAGAACTGCAGGGAGTTCTGAAGAAGGACTAAACCTAAAACCACACAGTTGGTGGTTATAAGTGGCAGGTAGATACCCAGGGCATTATAGAGATCATAGGATATAAAGCGTATGGCGATTTCTACCAACTGCACAGTCATGGCGATAACTACAATGTCCATGATAAGATCAAGAGACTGCAGATTATAAGGTATCAGAACAAAGGTGTTTACCGCATAACAGCCCATGGAGGTTACCAGCAGCACAAAGGTGGTGGCAATTCCCATTCCGAAGGCTGCGGAGATTTTATTGGAGACACCTAAAAAAGGGCACAGACCTAAAAATCTGACCAGCACAAAGTTATTAACAATTGCTGCACCGAAAAATAAAAACAATAAATGAGTCATGATCTAAAATTAAAGGCAGTACAAATTTGTAATTGCAATATGATACTTGCAATATGATACCGCAAAGAGTTTGATATTTCATGAAAAAAACTATTAGTTTGTTATCTGATAATGATAGATGTGAGCTTCTGCAGATATTAAGCGAGAGTTTCCCTGATCCTAAATCAGAACTTGTCTTTAATAATCCCTATGAGCTTCTATGTGCAGTAATCCTTTCTGCTCAGGCTACGGATGAATCGGTAAACAGAGTTACACCAAAGCTTTTCTCTCTGGCTCCTTCACCTTTGAAGATGGTTGAGCTTGGTGTTGAGGGGATATCTTCAATTGTCAGAACTATTGGACTGTGGAGAGCGAAGTCGAAGAACATTTATGAGATGTCTAAGATACTCTTGGAGAAATATGAAAGTGAGGTCCCTTGTAGTTATGAGGATCTGATTTCTTTGCCTGGTGTAGGTTCAAAGACTGCCAAGGTGGTGATGAATGTGGCTTTTGGTCTACCGACTATTGCGGTGGATACA
>ONFP01000196.1 GCA_900317105.1 uncultured Succinatimonas sp.
GGAAGACTATATCATGCAAACAGTGTTCCCACAGCACTTTGAACCGACCCCCAAAAGTTAGACCTAAACATCTAACTTTTGGAGGTCGTTTTTTTATGGGAAGACAAAAATATAGTTTTGAATTCAAAAAACAAGTTGTTAGTGATTATCTTAACGGCGAAGGAGGATATAGATATCTTGAAAGCAAATACAATGTATCTGATAAAAAATTAATTCGTCACTGGGTTTCAAATTATAAAGCTTTTGGAGATAGTGGTCTATTACGTTCAAGAAAAAAGGAAGTGTATTCTTTTAAAAAGAAATTAAGTGTTGTAGAGTTGTATTTATCAAGTGAGCTCTCGTATCAGGAATTGGCAATTCAAGAAGGAATAAATAATCCTTCCGTTATTGCTGCATGGGTCAATCGATTCCGAATTGCTGGGCCTGATGCATTGAGACCACATAAGAAAGGTCACAAAAAATCATTGGATAAAATAACAAAAAAATCTAATTCAGATGAGTATGAAAATCACAGTATTGATACTAGTGCTGAACATGTAAAAGAACTTGAGGATGAACTCCTTAAGTTAAGGATAGAGAATGCCTTTTTAAAAGAACTGAGGAGGCTGCGTTTAGAGGACGAAGCAAAAATGAGAGAACGGCGCGAATCATCAACAGTCTCCGAAGACAGTTCAAACTAAAAGACCTTCTCTCATATACGGGTATGCCTAAAGCAACTTTTATGTACTGGCAAAAAAGATTAAATCGAGAAAACCCGGATAAAGTACTAGAAGAAACGATTCTTGCTATACGTGAGAACAACAAGGACTATGGCTATCGTAGAGTGGTAGGTGAATTACGTAACCAAGGATATATAGTCAACAAGAAAAAAGTTCAGCGAATTATGCAGAAGCTAGGACTCCAGGTGACATCCTTTACTCGTAAGAGCAGAAAATATAGTTCTTATAAAGGGAAAGTCGGAACTATTGCTCCTAACAGGATTAAGAGAAGGTTTAATACACATATACCACACCAGAAGATAACAACTGACACAACGGAGCTAAAGTACTACGAAGTAGATGCAAAAGGACACATGACCATGCACAAACTTTATTTGGATCCTTTTATGGATATGTGCAATGGAGAAATATTAAGCTTTGGAATAGATAAGCATCCATCCGCGAAGAATGTAATGGATGCACTTGAACAAGCAATAGAAATTACATCAGACTGTCCTTATCGTAGAACCTTCCATTCAGATCAGGGATGGGCTTATCAGATGAAGGCATATTCACATAGGTTGAAACAAGAACGCATCTTTCAAAGCATGTCTAGAAAAGGTAACTGCCTCGACAATTCAGTAATGGAAAACTTCTTTGGTCTGCTTAAACAAGAAATCTATTACGGTGTAGTTTATTATAGTTACGAAGAATTGAAATCCGAAATAGAACGATATATAAAGTATTACAACGAGCAAAGAATTAAAGAGAAACTAGGATGGATGAGTCCTGTTCAGTATAGACTCAACCTCTTGGCTGCATAAAAACAGCGTAGCAGCCAAAACACTGCTACGCTTAAAAAGTCTAACTTTTTGGGGTCACCTCATAAATCTGAGGTCTCTTAAATCATTAGTCAAACTATGCTCTCTCTACCTTACCTGATCTAAGGCACTTAGTACAAACATAGATAGTCTTAGGAGAACCATCTACCTTAGCCTTGACTCTCTTAATGTTAGATTTCATTATTCTATTGGATCTTCTATGTGAGTGGCTCACATTGTTTCCAAAATGAACTGACTTATCGCAGTAAAAGCACTTAGCCATCCTTGGCACCTCCTTTAACTCCAAACTCGAGCCCTTCAGACTCGCAACATTTGACATTCTATCAGATTTGATATACTAATGCAAGCAAATTTTATAATTTTTTTGCAACTATTACATAACGACCTTCTTCGGCATGATAAGCACACGTTGAAAGGGTTATAAGCTTATCGCCATATTTGGCTGTAGCTTCTATCTCATAAGGTGTCATTGACTTAACTTTTGAGACATATTCATTGAACTCCTCTTCGCTGGATGCATTGTGGAATTCATAGT
>ONFP01000088.1 GCA_900317105.1 uncultured Succinatimonas sp.
ATGAACAACCGCTTCTTTGAAGCCTCATCTTTTTAGATCGATATCTTTTCTAAATTAATCAGCTAATTACCCATATAGTATTTAAGATCCCGTGTATGACAAACTTATGTTTTTCTTGGAAACACGAACCCTGTTTAAGAAAGTATTTTTATTTTGCATTAGACTTAACTCATAGTTTAATGAGGGACTACCATGGATAAGTCTTTATTACCGAATATATACGAATTCATCTCCAAAACATACCCTTTCTCGCAGTTAAGCGAACTTGAGAAAGATGCAACAGCAACCAAGATTCAGATCACCTATCATTCCCCAGGTGATGTACTAGAGGATGAAACTCTGGCTGGAGCTGGTCTGTTCATGGTAAGAGCTGGTGTTGTGGAAACTAGATATAAGAATGACGGCTCTCTTCGCGGCAGATTCAGTGTTGGAGACACATTCGGTTTCACTCAGATGGATAAGGAAGGCAAGAGTGACTACAAGGCTGTATTCCTAGAAAATACCCTTCTCTATCTGCTTCCAAGAACTGTTTTGCATTATCTGATTGAAAAGAACAAAGCCGTTGGAGATTATTTCGACTCCAAGGAATGGGTCCGTCTATCCTCGTCTCACAACTATGCAGACGAAATCTCTGAAGAGGAAAAACAATCCTCTACATTTAAATCAATTGATTCTGTCTGCAATCACGATCTTGCAATAGTCACCTCCAGAACCAGCATTGTGGATACAGCCATAAAACTTGGTGAACACAATACAGATATGGCTGTAGTAATAGACTATGATGAAATAAAAGGAGTAGTAACAAAATCAGATATCACCCTTAAGGCCGTTGCTAAGAGCATGGATATCAACTCCCCTATCAATGAAATCATGACAAGAAATCTCATGACCATCGATGCAAATCAGTCTGTATACGATGCTCTTGAAATGATGGTAATGTACGATATCAAAAACATTCCTGTCATGAAGAACAACAAGGTTATCGGTACTGTTTCAACAACCAGTCTTCTGCAGAATTCACAGCTGCAGACAGTTTATCTGTGTCAGGAACTGCAGACAGCAAAAGATGTTGAAAAGATTATTGCTCTGTCCAAGCAGAAGCAAGAAATCTTTGAGACGCTGGTAACCACCAACGTAAAGCCACACACCATTCAGAAGGTTATGAGCCATATTGCAGATAACTTTGCTCAGGCCTTTGTCAGAATTGCAGAAGAAAAGTTAGGTAGAGCACCTGTTGATTACGCGTTCGTGGCTGCAGGTTCTCAGGCCCGTTCAGAAGTTCAGTTCCTGTCCGATCAGGACAACTGCATCATTACCAAGACCGAACTTAATGAAGAACAGCGTGAATACTTCGTTAAGCTTGCAAAATTTGTAACCGAGAATCTGGATAAGTGCGGGTATCCTTTATGTGACGGTAATTTCATGGCCTCAAATCCTCGCTGGGTGGCAAGTCTTGATACCTGGAAATCCTATTACACAAAATGGATTTCTGATACCGATCAGGATGCGATTCTCTCAAGTTCAGTATTTCTGGATATGAGATGCCTTTACGGTCACACTCTTTTAGTTAAACAGCTGCGTATGCATCTGATTGAAACAGCAAAAAACAATAGCCGCTTTATGGCAACGCTTATGAATATCTCTGCAGCAGTATCCCCTCCAGTTGGAACATTCAGGCAGTTTGTGCTGACAAAGGATGGAGATAACAAGCCTTACCTTAACATCAAGAAACAGGCTATCAACCTGATTATTGAGATGGCCAGACTCTACGGTATCTGTGCACAGTCAGACACTACTGATACCTACGAGAGACTTAAAGCTGCTGTTAAAGCTGAACTGTTGAAAGAAGAAGAGTACAAAGAGCTTTCTGAGGCCTATACTTTCCTCAACAGCGTAAGATTCAACCATCAGCTCAAAGCCATGAAGAACGGAGAGAAACTCTCAAACAATATCGTTCCAAATGATCTGAGCCAATTTGAAAGAAATCACTTAAGAGATGCATTCCAGATTATTGCCAAGCATCAGAAGGGTGCTCTGTTCAGATTCTCTGGTGGACGTGGAGTTCTATAATGGAAATCTTAAAGCTATTTGACAGGATTGAGAAACACCGTAAACAGTGCAGGAAATTTCTGTCTTCATCCAGATGCACAGATGAAATAAGGCCTTTTTATGAAAGGGAGCTTCCTGCTTCAGATAGCTTTATTGATGAATGCAAATTCACCTCCATCGATTTTGAAACCACAGGAGTTGATCCAAAAGACAATTACATCCTCTCAATAGGAGGAATTGGTCTGGTAAAAAACTCCATCGACTTTAACACCTCTTTCCACTATTTTGTAAACAATTCAAAATACATAAAGAAAGACTCTGCAATTATCAATCAGATCACTCCAGAACAGCTGATTGACGGAAAAGATCCGCTTGTGGCCGTAATTGAACTGTTAGATAAAATCTCTGGCGGTATCGTTCTTGTTCACTGCAAATACATTGAAATGAATTTCATTAAAAAGACTTTAGGGCTTGAGGAAAAAGATCCTCTGCCTTTTATTGTCTTTGACACAATGTCAATTGAAAGAAATCTAAGACGAAGCGAACCTAATCCGGATGTAAGACTGGTATCTATCCGCGAAAAACGAGGATTTCCCGCCTACGAAGCCCATAATGCACTGGTTGACTCCCTTGCAACAGCTGAAGTGTTCTTAGCTCAGCTTAAAGATCTGTTTGGAAATAAACGAGCTACCGTAGGACCTGTTGCAGAAAGATCATAATTCTAGGCAAGTTCAGAAATAACAAGCCTGTTTTTTTATGAAGATTGTAAAATTGCGCCCAGTTATGCGCTTTTTTTTTGCTTAAATATTTGTACTAGTATACTAGAATATTTTTAAAAATATATAAAAGGTTTCAGCATACATGTATAAAATTAAATTACTTTAAAAAGATTTCAATATACTAGTATTTTTTGTAAATTACATATAATTATACTAATATAGTAGTATAGATTTATTCTTTAGAAGAGTTGCAAAATGATTAAACGAAATTCTTATTTAAAGAAAATTATTCCCTTTATAGATACAGACCTCGTCAAAGTTCTTACCGGACTTCGCCGTTCTGGTAAATCGGTAATGATGGAGTTGATTAAAGAGGAATTACTTAAAAGAGGTGTGGAAGCTGAGCAGATCCTCTCAGTCAATTTCGAAGATATTAACTATATAGAATTAAGAGAGCATTTTAAACTTAATGACTGGGTAAAAGAAAAATCTATAAATATAAAAGGTAAGATTTATCTTTTTCTCGATGAAATTCAGGAAGTAGCTAACTGGGAGCAGATTATCAATTCATTACGAATTTCAATGAACATTGATATCTATATTACAGGCTCGAATGCAAAACTGCTATCTAGTGAGATGGCGACATATCTTGCAGGAAGATACGTTCAGTTTAATATCTATCCTTTCTCTTATCATGAGTATCTTCTTGCACGAGAGACTTCTGACAGTACAAAAGAATTCCAGCAGTATATATTGCTGGGAGGAATGCCTTTTCTTGTAAATCTGTCCTATATGAAAGAGCCGTCCAGACAATATCTTCAGGATGTATATAACTCTGTACTTTTAAAGGATATCATTCAAAGAAACAGTATCAGAGATACTGATTTATTGGAAAGAATTCTTATGTTTGCTTTTAGCAACATTGGAAATCCATTTAGTGCAGCAAGTATCGCCAAGTTTCTAAAAAGCGAGAATCGTAAACAGTCCAACGATACAATCCTTAATCACCTTAAAGCATGTACGTCCGCATTCATTATTAATAAAATCCCAAGAATGGATCTTCAAGGAAAAAAATTACTGACTATAAATGAAAAATACTATGTTGCAGATCATGGTCTCAGAGAAGCTCTATTAGGTAATAAGCAAGGAGATGTCGGGCAGCTCCTTGAAAATATCGTCTGTATTGAGCTTTTACGTCGCGGTTATAAAGTTTCAGTTGGGAAAATAGGTAATCTTGAAATAGATTTCGTTGCAGAAAAAAACGAAATAAAAATGTATATTCAGGTAGCATACCTTCTTGCAGATGAAAAAACTGTAGAAAGAGAATTTGGAGTCTATAGCAAAATTAGAGACAACTATCCAAAATATGTACTTTCTCTTGATGATTATGATTTCAGTCGAAACGGTATTATTCACGAGAATATCAGGAATTTTCTTTTACGTGAAGACTGGTAACTATCGAGCTCGTCTTTTTAATTAAATAACAAGACAAGATAATGAAAAGGATTTGAGAATTGCGCCTTTTCAGGCGCAATATACTTTGAGGAATTATTTTAGAATTGCAGGTAGGTTCTGAACGTCACAAACCTGAAGAAGAGCTCTTAGAACCTTAGGATTACCCGATACAACGTTTCCGCTCTTAACATAGTTAGGCTCGCCCATAAAGTCGGTAACAATGCCACCTGCTTCACGCAGAATCAGATCACCTGCCGAGAAATCCCATGCCTTTAATCCCTGCTCTAGGTAACCGTCAAAACGACCACAGGCTACGTAGCACAGATCTAAGCTAGCTGCACCCATACGGCGTACATCAGCACAGTTTGAAATTAAACGGGAGAATAGTTCAAGATAAGCGTGCATTCTGTCACGGTATCTTGTTGGGAATGCGGTACCTATAATAGCACCATCTAAAGAATCACGTGAACCAACACGGATTCTGCGGCCATTTAAAAATGCTCCACTTCCACGAGCTGCAGTGAACATCTCGTTTAACATTGGATCAAATACAACACCAATTTCAGTCTTGCCATTGTGTCTTAAGGCAATTGATACTGCGCAGTGACCGATACCCTGAACGAAGTTTGTGGTACCGTCGATTGGATCAATAATCCACTGGTATTCTGAATCAGGGTTACCCTGAACACCACCTTCTTCAGCAATAATGCCATGGTCTCGGAAAGCCTTTAATAAAGTGTCAACAATTACTTTTTCACACTGTTTATCAATGCTTGTAACCAAATCATCTTTATTCTTTGTTGCAACTTCAAAAGTATCTTGCTGGCCAATATTGCGTGCAATTAAATTTCCAGCAGCACGTGCAGCACGAACTGCAATGTTAAGCATTGGATGCATTTTTAAATTCCATTTTTGAAAAAGCGATACACCGAACTGAGGATTTTTCCCACATTGGTGCTAAAAAATTTTGACTAATTATAATATAATTTTTAAAAAATTTGAATTTATTAAAAAAAATTACATTACATTCTGTTTCTTAACTCTTTTTTGTTTAATAAAACAGCTTAATAAGCATTTTTCGGTGTTTAGATTTTTTTTTGGTTACAGCAGAGAACTAAAACAAACACTGCGTTAGTTTTGTGTCTGAGTTTTGTTATAGGCTGTGTGACCTCACACAAAGTACCGGATGATCCGGACAGAACAGAACTTTTAAAACCGGCAATAGTAGAAACAGAGAAAAAATAACACAGAGGATAACAAAGGTATCGCCTACTACCTTATATGTAGGAACAGGTGCGGTATTTTATATCGGTCTTTGTGTTCTAAACGAAATTGTCAGCGGTCATTAAAGCAAGACAACATTGTCTTTTTGACCATTCATAGAAGTTGAGAGAAATTATGGCAGATAAAGATTTATATTCAAAGGTAAAGTCTGATTTAACAGAGGCTGGCATTAATGACGGTCATTTTCAGTGGTATGCCCTGATGCTCGGAGCAATGGCCAAAGGAATTACTCCAGGCAACAGAGTATTCAACTCCATCTTTTCAAATCTTTTGAACGACGGAGAACCTCTACCAGGAGCAGTGGTAGCAGCCATGACTAATCTTGCTATGGATTCAGAATCAAAGCTTGAGAATGCAGATGAAGATCTTTTAGCAATGCCAGACTCATCTGTCGATAAGAAAACCAGACTTCAGGTTCTGGCAGATTTATCCTACGGCCTGACCCTCGGACTAAGCATCAATGCAACTGACGGAACAATGGAAAAAATTAAGGATAAAGATCTGCTGGCAGATCTTGCAACCATCTCTGAGGTTTCTAGAGTTGATACTGACGCAGAGCTTGATGAAGAGGATCTGAAAAACGTGCTTGAGTTTATGCTGGATGTTCTGACAAAAACTTATCAGAAAAATCAGTAAGTTACTCTGCTGAAACACTCTATAACCAAACAGGAGTGTTTCAGCAATATGCTCCTGTATTACTAATTCTTATCCTCAAGTCCTGGCATCAGAATCAGAGCCTGTTTCAGATCAGCAATCTCATCACGCAGAGCAGCAGCTTCCTCAAACTTAAGCTCTCTTGCAAGTTCAACCATCTTGTCGGTTAGAACCTTGATTCTTGAGGTGATTTCCTTGGCAGTCATTCTGTGAACAGAATTCTTCTTCTCCCATTCCTTTCTGGACATTGGTCTCTTTCTATCTTCCTCAGGGACCTTGAAGGAGCTGGTATCACTGATCGCAACTTCCATTATATCCAGAATCTTCTTTTCAATCTGTTTAGGAACAATGCCGTGGTCTTTATTGTATTTTTCCTGAATTTCACGTCGCCTCTGGGTTACATCTATGGTTTCCTGCATAGAAGGAGTAATCTTGTCGGCATAGAAGATTGCTTTACCGTTAATATTTCTGGCGGCACGTCCGACGGTCTGAATCAGAGATCTTGTAGAACGAAGGAAACCTTCCTTATCAGCATCTAGAATTGCGACCAGAGAAACTTCAGGCATATCCAGACCTTCACGCAACAGGTTAATACCAACCAGAGCATCAAATTCACCAAGTCTTAAATCGCGAATTATTTCCATGCGCTCTACAGTATCAATATCAGAGTGTAGATACCTTACACGTATATCATGTTCAGAAAGATAACCGGTCAGCTCCTCTGCCATCTTCTTAGTCAGAGTCGTAACCAGAACGCGCTCATTCTTTCTGGCACGTTCACGGATCTCACTCATGACATCATCAACCTGAGAGGCTACAGGTCTTACCTCAATAATCGGATCCGAGGATTCCTTAAGCTCCATTTCAGCAGGAGTTGCAGATACATAAAGAGTCTTTGGCTGGAGTTTTCTGAACTCGTCAAATTTAAGCGGTCTGTTGTCAAAGGCTGATGGAAGACGAAAGCCGAAATTCACAAGACTTTCCTTTCTCGAAAAATCACCTTTATACATAGCACCTATCTGAGGCACAGTTACATGAGACTCATCAATAATTAAAAGGCCATCTGCAGGAAGATAGTCAAACAGACATGGAGGAGGTTCGCCTTCCTTTCTTCCCGTCAGATATCTTGAGTAATTCTCAATACCTGAGCAGTATCCAAGTTCATTGATCATCTCAATATCATAAGTGGTTCTCTCACGGATTCTCTGCTCTTCAAGCAGCTTGCCGTTATCCAGGAAATACTGACATCTGTCCTTTAGTTCTTCCTTAATCTGCTCAACCGCATTATCAAGAATATTCTTTGGGGTGACGTAATGAGTCTTTGGGAAAATAGTAACTCGTGGCAGGACCTGCTTAATCTCTCCAGTAAGAGGATCAAAGGTTTTGATTGACTCAACCTCTTCATCAAAGAGTTCAATTCTTACTGCATAACCATCAGAATCTGATGGATAAATATCAATAACATCCCCTCTTACTCTGAAGGTTGAACGGGCAAAGCCAAGATCGTTTCTGGTGTACTGAAGATCTGATAATCGTCTTGTAATCTGCTCCTGAGAAATGAACTCTCCTCTTGAGACATGGAGCATCATTTTCAGGTAGGTTTCAGGCTCACCCAGACCATAGATTGCAGATACAGAGCAGACAACAATTACATCCTTGCGCTCCATAAGAGCCTTGGTGGCAGAAAGTCTCATCTGATCGATATGATCATTTACCTGTGCATCCTTTTCAATATAGGTATCAGAAGCCGCTACATAAGCCTCAGGCTGATAATAATCGTAATAAGAGACGAAATACTCCACCGCATTTTCTGGGAAGAACTCTTTCATCTCTCCGTAAAGCTGAGCCGCAAGAGTCTTGTTGTGAGATAGGATCATGGTAGGTCGGTTCAAAGAGGCAATAATATTTGCCATGGTAAAGGTTTTACCAGAACCTGTAACGCCTAATAGAGTCTGAAACTTATCTCCTCGCTCAAAGCCCTTACGAATCGCCTCTATCGCCTGAGGCTGGTCACCAGTAGGCTTAAACTCTGAATGTAGCTTGAAATCCATAAAACACAAACCGACAAGATTATTTGGAATGGCAGAACCGCCATCTGCGGATCAATACTTTCGTTTTATGCTAACACTAAAAGAAGCTTATTAGAATTGAAATTGATAATAAAATTTCTTGATAGATTCTTTCTAAGCCTGACGTCTGGATACATGATGATAGTTCTCATCATAGAACTTTCCGTTTCTTATGTCGTCAGTCATTCCGTCATAAGGAGTCTCATTTATAACATCATCATTATCAGCACCAGCATCGCCAATATAAGTGATTGTTGCAAACTCTGGAACAAGGTACTTAGGATATGTTTCGTATTTCTCTCTTGCTTCATACATTCTGTCCAGATGCTTATTCTGGTAGCAAACTGTAATCTCCGGATGTTCGCTAACCCATTTAGGGAAGAAAATAACTCCATTGATTTTACCCTGTGCTGGCATAAAGTCTAAAGCAACATCGGTTCCTGTTGGTTCAGTCCAGGTTATTTTAAAAATACCATCAGCAATCTTAAAAAGATTTATCTCCTGGTCAGTGACCCATCTTCCTTTTACCATGCCTCCGTGAATACGGTAGCAGCAGGTATGCTCATTCTTGCAGTACCATTCATATTCCCAGCCGTTATCGTATGTATAAATAAAGTGTTTACCAATAAAGTCCTTCAATTCCTTGATTTCATTTGCGTTGACTTTTCCTTGCATAATAAACCTCTCCATTTCATGTAAATATTTATATGTAATTATTAACATGTTTATTTTTGATAAATTATATATTATATTTTTCTCAAGTCAATTGCTCTGATCAAAGGATCTTTTTATGGCACAAAAAAATCTGTTACCTCTGATTCTGCTCGGTCTGCTTAGAGATACAAAAAAAACCGGTTATGAATTAAAAAAAGATTTTGAAACAGAAATTGGTGAATTCTGGTCAGTTCAGCATTCCCAGATTTACCTTGAACTTAAACGCTTAACAGAGTTAAAAGAGATTTCTTCTACAAAAGGATTTTTTGGCTCAAAAATAGAGAAAAGCTATTATGAAATCACTCCGTTAGGAGAAGAACGTTTTGAAAAATGGGAAAAGAGTTTTCAGAATGAACTTGCTGTAAATAAAGACGAATTCGTCTTAAAGCTTTATTTTATAAAAGATAAAAAAGATGGAAGATTACAGCAGCTTCTAAAGAACCAGTACGGTCTTCATCTTGAGAAACTTGCCCACCTTAACCAAAGAATGAAAGAGGTTTTCTCTAAAATAGAGAAAGATCAGAATTACGGACATTATCTGATTCTAAATCACGCAATAAAAAGAGAAGAAGAATATACAAAATGGCTTTCTGATTCTTTAGAGAACATCAGACAATAATTCAATCTTTCTCAGAATTACAACAAAAGCAGAAGCAGAGCATCAGAAGATGAATTTCCTGCTGTCTGCTCACTATCCTCTCGCAAAAATCCATGTGCTATACCATATCATAATCACATTTTTTGACCATGTATAGTGTATTAAACAAAGACAAAATTTTTCTTAACAGCCCAATGTTATTTTCGTTTTTTTCTCAATATTCAAAGACTCAGTTGAGATAGTTGTATATAAATCAAACAATCGTCACAGTTTACTTGAGAAAAAAAAGTGTGACCGTTAATGCATAACTTTCAAAACGTAGTAGAAATGCATTTAAAGACAGCTAAAATGTCGCAAAATTTATTTCTTCAACGAGGTATGAATATGCCAAACGAATTAAATACAGCATCCCTTGCAAAATTCAGCAATATAAATCTTGGCAGTGATAATTCAATTGTTAACATTACAGACGATAAGAATATTACAAAGAAAAAAGAATTCTCAAGTTCCAACATTTTCAGATGGATGCGTTCATCATCAACTCAGGCAGCAAACAATGAAGCCAGAACCCAGTTTCTAAAATCATTAGGTGAAGCTTTTGATATTGATGGAATGAGAAAAGATGCCTATGGAAAGATTACCTTTTCAAAAGAGTTCATGAATAAACTCGAAGGATTATTAGGCCCATCATTTAAACGTGAAGATTTTGGAATTCCTGAAGAAGGCGGAACAGTAACATCTGGAAAGCCTCTAACCCAGCGCAGAATAAAAGCAATTGTCAACGAAACAATGAACTACGAGAATAAGTCATTCTCGGTTGGGGCATACAAAGAGAAACTAAATGTAATCTTTAAAAATCTTAATATTCCAGATACAACCGGGCTAAATGTTAAGCAGACAAGGGAGCTATTTAAAGATAACCCTTCACTAAAATTATTTACAGATATGAAGAAATGCCTCGATTATCTGGAAAATGATGCTGACAAAATGGTAAGACTTGATCCAGAGTATGAAAAAGCACTGAAAAATAACGATGAAAAAGTTCTTGCCGATTTTAAGGATAAAACACATCTTCAGTATCTTGATCCTAATAGCGGAAGCTATAAGCCTTTAACAAATCTTGAAGAGCTTGGCACCGACGTGATCTGGGAGCGACTAGGAGGAGAACTGATTCATACAAAGAGATGTGGAGTCAATTTAACTGAGACAAAGAGCGCCGACGGTGTAAAAAAATACATCGAAGCGACAATCAAATCATTTGTAAAGAACGGAATTGATGCTTATTTCGAATCATTGATGAATGACAAAATTGAGGATTTCAATAAGCATATTACTCAAAAGCCTGGTGCCTGCATGGAGGATAAAGGCAAAAACTTCTTCGAATATAGACAGGATAAGATTCAGGGCGGTGTAATCAGAAGTCTTGAGACAAAATACGAAACTATAATTCACCACAGTAACATGGAGACACTTAAACAGCGAATTGAAAATGAGCTGAATACTCTCTTCACGAAATATCCTGATAAGGATTTCCAATTCTATCAGGAGGAAATGAATAAATCCCTGCTTGGAATGGAAGCTCAGATGGGAACTCTTGTTAGAGGTAAAACCGGCAATCTTGAATTCGAACCTAAGGTTGTAAAGGGAATTATCGAGGTACGTAAGATTACTGAAGAAGATATCAAGAATATGCTTGAACCTCTCTATAAAGACATTGTCGGAATTGACTAATCTTGAGGATAACGGTCTTAATGACCGTTATCTAATTACAGTTATGAGAATTAAGCTCCATATTTGTGGAGCTTATTCTTTTTGTGTACTTCTTAAAGTCATTATCTGCTATGCCGCTATATTCTCACCTATATAAAGACAAAAGATAACGGCAGCATCTAGTAGAAAAAAATATCCCTCTTTCAGACTTTGAAATCAGCAGAACATTGAAGATTAGGATTATCTGCTGCGATTAAGCCTTAGCTCAACATCAGCTGTAATTTCAGGTTCAAACAGAAAATCTTCATCATCTGCATTCGAAAAATCGAAATCCGAAAGTTGGTCCAGAGAATCATAATCCAAAGCAATCCTCAGAGTGTTTTTCAAAAAACTGTCGGGACTTGCTTCGATTCTATTTTTTCGTAAAGAGAAGGAACTTAACTCTATATGAGAATTAACACTGATTTCGATTTTACCTAACTCATTTATTCTAATCGAATATTCATTATTTAGATTAGGCTCCTCATCAATCCCGGTATAACTGAAGAGAGGATGCTTATGTCCTTCATTAAAGGAAGAAATAAACATATCTGCTATTGATTTACCGTTTTCCAGTGACAGCATAGATGATACAATCAGAACCTTCTTTTTGTCTTTCTCACTAAGAGCATCAAAACTTGCAGTATCATTCTTCATTACCAGCTGGCTTAATTCATCCATGGCAGTATCGTAGTCAGACGAAAGTTTCTTTCCGCCGGGAAGAGTAACCGACAGCCCCTGACTCAGCTTCTGCTTGAATAAAGAATTCGTTTTTATTGAAGAAAAAATACTATCAGTAAGAGAACTCTTTACTTCCTGAGAGATGATCTCTTCAAAATTTGTTTTAGCTTTGAAAACGTTATTAGCAGCAAGCTCGTTTTGGTTTCTCTGCTGCTCCATTCTCTTGATAAATTCCTTTTTTATAGAGTCTGATGCATTTCCTTTAATTCTATTGTCAACAAATGAAGAGATTCGTTTTTTAATAAAATCAATACTCTGTTTATGAACATTATCAATAATAGAACGATATTCGCTGTTAAAGGAAACCTCTCCATCATAGTAAGGAATTTCAAGATCCGGCGTCATCCCCATCTGACGCTGCACAATTCCCTTGATTAGAGGAAAAACTTTCATATTTTCAGTCATAATTGAAGCGCCGGTTTTAGCTTCGTCCTTTGCTCCCTTAAAAAAAGTGTAATCAAGACAAGTCTTGGAACAGAAAGAATGAAGCTTAGCGTAATTAGAGGACGAAATTGCCCCGAAAAGATTTGCCCTCTGCTCAGAGGATAAACGGGATAAGATACAGGTAGCAATAAGGTCTTTTGATACAGCCAGTTCGTCGCCTCCTGTTCCTAGAGCTCCCAAACCAGATTGAGAATATATATCCTCCATCGCATTGGAAAAACAGCTTACTGCATTATAAAGCTCAAGCTGAGATGAGTCTGAATTTACGTTTAATATTGGAGTTAAGGATATTTCCTTGGAAAGTTCAATACATTTGCTAATACAATTTTCAGGGAAGGCTTGTCCGTTAAGCCCTTTTATATTTTCTATGATCTGTTTATACAGTTTAGGAGAAGAATTTTTTAGCTCCTTAACTTCATTCAGATTGGATTGTATTCCTTCAATCTTTGCCTTAACAGAATTAAGAGAACGAAGTTTATTATCCCCTCCTTTTAGGAGCTTCACGAAACCGTTCATAATTAGCTTATCAAGATCGTTGTCCTGATCAAGAAGAGAAATCAGGTAAGAGGATGTTTCTTTAAATAATACCTTTTCCTCGTCTTTAGGTTTTATTGCTCTGGTTATTTGCTCAAGATAAACCTCTTTAGGAACCTTTAGATCTGCAATTGTTTTATCGTTACGA
Organism: uncultured Succinatimonas sp.; assembly: GCA_900317105.1. Classification (GTDB taxonomy): domain Bacteria; phylum Pseudomonadota; class Gammaproteobacteria; order Enterobacterales; family Succinivibrionaceae; genus Succinivibrio. Next base: position 13,159 of record ONFP01000088.1, read on the forward strand.
ACTCCTTTTCCATCATATAGGGCAGATTTCAGATATTTCGCATACATTGGTGTAATTTTTGGACTTTCCAAAGCTTCAGAGTTGGAAATAGAAACCAACTCATTTGTCAGCGCATCAAGAACAGTTCTCAGTGAATTTTTAAGTGCC
>ONFP01000072.1 GCA_900317105.1 uncultured Succinatimonas sp.
TATCTGTCCTTTCGCTAAGGGCGGTAAAGTAGGTCTGTTCGGTGGTGCTGGTGTGGGTAAGACAGTTAACATGATGGAGCTTATCAATAACATTGCTAAGGCTCACTCAGGTCTATCTGTATTTACCGGTGTGGGTGAGCGTACTCGTGAGGGTAACGACTTCTACCACGAAATGCAGGAATCTAAGGTTATCGATAAGGTATCCATGATTTATGGACAGATGAATGAGCCTCCAGGGAACCGTTTGCGTGTGGCTCTGACCGGTCTGACCGTTGCAGAGAAGTTCCGTGACGAAGGTCTGGATGTGCTTCTGTTCATCGATAACATTTACCGTTATACACTGGCTGGTACAGAGGTATCTGCTCTGTTAGGTCGTATGCCTTCAGCTGTGGGTTATCAGCCTACTCTTGCTGAGGAAATGGGTGTATTACAGGAACGTATTGCTTCAACTAAGAAAGGTTCAATTACCTCAGTACAGGCTGTTTACGTGCCTGCTGACGACTTGACCGATCCAAGCCCTGCAACAACCTTTGCTCACTTGGACGCAACCATCGTGCTGTCACGTCAGATTGCTTCCCTGGGTATTTACCCTGCAGTTGATCCTCTGGCTTCAACTTCACGTCAGCTGGATCCATTTGTTGTTGGTAAGGACCATTATGAGGTTGCTCGTGGTGTTCAGTCAGTTCTACAGAGATATAAGGAACTTAAGGACATTATCGCAATTCTAGGTATGGATGAGCTTTCTGAAGAAGATAAGCTGGTTGTAGCTAGAGCTCGTAAGGTTGAACGTTTCTTGTCTCAGCCATTCAGCGTTGCTGAAGTATTTACAGGTTCTCCAGGTAAATATGTTCCATTGAAGGAAACTATCCGTGGATTCAAGGGAATTATCGATGGTGAATATGATAATTTACCTGAGCAGGCTTTCTATATGGTTGGTACTATTGACGAAGCTATAGAAAAAGCTAAGAACTTATAATAGAGGGGTGGAAAATGGAGTCAATATCATTCCATCTGAACGTGATTAGTGGCGTTAGTTCATTGTATTCAGGACTTGTACAGTCAATACGTGTTACAGGTTCAGAAGGTGAGCTTGGCGTTAGATACGGTCATACTCCTTTATTAACAACCATCAAGACAGGTATGGTCTCCATCGTTGACAGCAACGGTAAAGAGGATCAGATATATCTGGCTGGTGGTATTCTGGAAGTTCAGCCTGATAATGTAACCATCCTGGCAGATACAGCTCTGCGTGCTGATGATATCGATGAATCTAAGGCACAGGAAGCTATCAAAGCTGCTAAGGATGAGCTTAACCGTCATGGTTCAGGTGATGCTGACTATGCTCATGCATTATCTAAGCTTGCAGATGCTATGGCTCGAATCAAGGTTGTTGAGATTGCAAAGGGTCGTCGCAGATAATTTCAATCTTACTGTACCTTTTTTGAAAACCCTCCAGTGTGAGGGTTTTCTGTTACTTGGCAACCTGTTTAAAAATCAGCTTTTTCAGTATCATTGCACCTTTCTTGAATTCATCTTCTGTAATATAGGCATAAGACAGTCTGATTGAATTGTTTGCCTTAAAATCATATATATCGCCAGGATTTAAAAGTATTCCCGCTTTGATAGCTTCATTGAACAGCAGATCTGTTTTTACAGGTTGTCTGAAAGTAAGCCATATATAAAAGCCTCCCTTAGGCCGTGTCCATTCTGCAATAGATTGAAAATGTTCTTCAAGAATTCTCATTGCATTATCAAGACGCTGTTTTAGTATATTCTTTAGCTTACAAAGATAACTCTCATACATTCCTGTCTTAAGAAACTCCAGAAAGATGTATTGAGATACAGAGCTGGCTCCATAGTCCATCTGCATTTTTGCATCACCTAATCTTTTGACTACAGCCTCTGGTGCCACCAGCCATCCGATTCTAAGGCCTGGAGATAAGGTTTTAGAGGCGGTACCAAGATAGATTACCATGCCATTGTGATCCAGCGTTCTGATAGGGGAATAGTCTTTAGTAAAGCTTAATTCCTGATATGCTCCATCCTCAATTACGGGAATTCTATGGGTTATACAGAATTCCAGAAACTCCTGTCTTCTCTTTTCACTCATACAGATTCCTGTTGGATTATGATTGGTTGGAATTGTATAGACAACAGAGGTGTTTTCAGCTCCTGCCTGTCTTATATGAGGAAGAATCTTCCAGTATTCCATTCCGTCAGAGTCCATTGATATACCTGTAAGCTCAAGTCCTGCTGATTCGAAGACCTGCAGTGATTTAAGATATGAAGGCGCTTCTACAAAAACCTTAGAACCGCTTTTTAAAAGACATACCGAGATCAGCTGTAGAGCCTGTAGTGAGCCTGAGGTAATTAGAATACATTCCTGAGTGGTGCAGATTCCTATCTTATTAAGATGCTTTGCAATTTCACAGCGAAGTTCATAAAGACCTAATGGTTCTAAATACCCTAGAGATGTGACCTTATTACCGACGTTATTAAGAGCTTTCTGCCACAGTTCCACAGGAAAAAGTCTGTGGTCGATCTCACCTGTACCCAGTCTCAACAGATCTTTATCAAACTCAAGCTGGTTTATAACCTGAAGCGTTGAGAGGTTTTCTTTAAAATTTCCGGAGAGTACATGCTTTGACCAGTTCTGATTACTCTTTAACAGTACTGACCAGGTGTTGCTGGCTATTTCTGTACCTGCTCCATAGCTTCCTTTAAGAATTCCGTAGGATGACAGTTCTGCAATAGCGGTGCTGACTGTAGAACGGTTGACCTCAAAGAGTTCTGAGAGCTTTCTCTGGGAGGGCAGTCTCATACCAACTGCAAAAGCGCCTGAACTTACTGAGGATAGAAAAAAATCAATGATTTGCTGATATGCAGGAATTCCTGAGTTTTTATCAGGCTTCCAGCTTATTTCGAGGCAGTTTTTCATTTTTTAAACTTGGTTGGTATAAAAGTAATAATTTGGTTGGTTACAAAAAAATAATCAAAAATATAATAACTCTGAAATTAAAGTTAAATAAAGGAATTAAAGCCTTTTTAGATTGTTTTTTGTGTTTTTAGTATAGTTAATTTGGTTGGTATAATTCAATGTACACTTATTATCTGCAGGGACTTACTATGGGACTGGCATACCTTGCTCCAATTGGTATGCAGAATCTGTTCGTGATTAATTCCGCATTGAATGATTCCCGTCGCCGAGCTTTTTTTACTGCTATTATTGTGGCTTTCTTTGATATTACCTTATCAGCCTCCTGTTTCTATGGTATTGGCAGTTTAATGGAGAAATATAATTTTATTAAACTGGGAATTCTTCTTTTAGGAAGTATCGTACTTATCAAAATAGGTCTTGGACTGGTTAAGAGTAAGGCTGGTGAGATAAAAAAGGACTCAGAAAAAATGCCTATAAGAAGAACTATCTCCTCAGCATGTTTTGTAACCTGGTGTAATCCTCAGGCAATTATTGATGGCACTATGATGCTGGGGGCTTTTCATGTAACTCTGCTTTCCAATCAGGCTCTGCCATTTATGTCTGGCATTATCTCCGCATCTTTTCTATGGTTTTTAGGTCTGATTTTCCTTATCTCTCTGTTCAGCGGCAGAATTAATGCAGGTGTTCTGACTGTTATCAACAGGATCTGCGGTGTGGTTATTATTGCCTACGGACTGAGTCTTCTTAAAAACTTCTTTGGCCTTTTATAGGTTTTTCGTGGTATGGGAGTTTCGTTTTCCGAGAAAAGTCTGTACCTGATGAATAATAGACTGTTCAAATTTTGAATTTTTCAAAAACAGATAATATACTTGTTTTTCTACTGGTTATCTATGCTTCTTAAAACCTAAATACTCAAAGCTTGAGGTAGAACACACAGAAATACTGTTAATTTTTAATGTACTCATGTTTTATCTGCAAAAGTGGTGACTGAAAATGTTTCTGCACTTAAAATGGGCATACTTCGTTTCTGAAGAATATTCAGGCGAGGTATATTCAAATCATGAAAAACCAGAACCAAAGGTTTTTCTATAAAACATAAGGAACTAATATGGAAATAACTAATAATACTGCTGCAACTTCTCAGGTTGTTACCAGCAACTCAAGAGAAAGATGGCACAAGTTCGACATCATGTGGATGCTGAACCTATTTGGAACCGCTGTTGGTGCCGGAATTTTATTCCTGCCTATCACTGCCGGTATGTCCGGATTATGGCCTCTGGTAATCATTACCCTGATTGTTGGCCCAATGACATACTTTGCTCACAGAGGTCTTGCAAGACTTGTTCTGGCATCATCTCTAAAGGACGGTGATATTACCAACGTTACCGAGGAATTCTTCGGTAAATCAGCAGGTTTAATCATTACTGCTCTGTATTTCTTTGCTATCTACCCAATTCTTCTGATTTACGGCGTAAGTATTACCAATACTGTAGACAGCTTTATCGTAAATCAGCTGCACATGAGTGCTCCTCCAAGAGTAATTCTTGCCGGTATCTGTGTTTTCTCTTACATTGCAATTATCATCTGCGGTGAGAAGCTGGTTCTTCTGTTCAATGAGAAACTGGTTTATCCTTTATGCTGCATTCTGTTTGCAATGTCTTTATATCTGATCCCAAAGTGGGATTTATCTCAGTTCAGCTATGTCCCTGATTTTGGCAGCTTTGCATCTACTCTGTGGATTACCATTCCTGTTTTAGTATTTGCATTCAACCACTCTCCTGCAATCTCAACTTTTGCGGTATCTCAGAAAGAGCGTTATGGTGATCAGGCTGAAAAGTATGCAAGCCGTACTCTTAAATACACCAGCGGAATACTGGTTCTGTTTGTTATGCTGTTTGTATTCTCCTGTGTATTATCACTGTCTCCACAGGATCTGAGCATGGCCAGAGCCCAGAACATCAGCATTCTGTCATATCTTGCCAACAAGTTTGATGCTCCTGTTATTGCTTACTTTGGACCATTTGTAGCCTTCCTGGCTATCTCAACCTCATTCTTCGGTCACTACATGGGCGCAAGAGAAGGTTTAAACGGCATCATTGTTAAGCTGACTCCAGGTGCCAAGATGGTAAGTAAACGCAGAAACCGCGTTATCACTCTTTTCTTCCTTCTAACCTTATGGTTTGTGGCAACCGTTAATCCAAGTATCCTAAGTCTGATTGAGTCACTTGGCGGTCCTATCATTGCCATCATTCTGTTCTTAATGCCAATGTATGCAATTGCCAAGATTCCCGCAATGAAGAAGTATCAGGGTAGTTTCTCTAATGTCTTCATTACCGTAATGGGTATCGTAACTATTGCTTCACTGCTGTTAAGCTTTATCTAACAACGTATAACTCTGAGGCCTGGGTAGTACTTATCTGGGCCTATTTATTGATATATAAGAACAAAAATTATGTCAGAATATAAATACAAAATACAAAACAGACCTCCTGTAGAAACTGCTATCTTTGATTTTTTCAAGGTTGGTCCAGGTCCATCAAGTTCTCATACAATCGGACCAATGAAGGCTGGTAACGATTTTTACAATAAGATTTCAGCTCTGAGTGATGAAGTGATTTCAAAAGCCGCTGCAATTGAGGTAACCTTACTGGGATCACTGTCTGCGACCGGTGTTGGTCACGGCACTGATTCCGCTGTTCTTGCCGGTATAATCGGTAATATTCCTGAGAAATGTCCAGGCTCCGTGCTTCAGGATATTAAGAAGACTCCTGAAAAGAAATACGAAATTAAGCTTAAAAATAAATCAATTACTGTAAGTCTGGACTGTATCAAGTTCGGTCCTGTAAAGCATGACTCTCCATACAACAACACCATGCTGATTGCTCTGCTTGATGCAAATAGAAATAACCTGTTTGAGGTTGAATACTATTCTGTGGGCGGTGGCTTTATTCAGTGGAAAGGCTGGAAGGAAGAGGAAAGAGGTAAACCTGTCCATCCATACGGAACGATGCGTGAGCTGCATCAGAGACTTCAGGAAACAGGCCTTACTATACATGAGCTTATCCTTGAGAATGAGATGTCTATAACCGGTATGTCCCGTCCAAAGATCTGCGAAAAACTCGATGAGCTTATGGATGTTATGTACGACTCTGTAAAAAGAGGTCTTAATAACGTAGGTAAGCTTCCAGGTCACCTTGGAGTATGGAGAAAGGCTCAGGCTATCTTAGAGCAGTACAAGACCAATAACTTTGAGGCAGACAGACTGATGGGCAAGATTAACTCCTATGCCTTTGCTGTTTCCGAAGAGAACGCCTCCGGTGGTGTGATTGTCACCGCTCCTACCTGTGGTGCGGCAGGCGTAATTCCAGCTCTGCTGTACGCTATGAGAAATGATATGAGCTTAGGAGACCGAGCTCTGCGCGAGGGGCTGCTTGCCTCTGCTGCAGTTGGTATGCTGTGTAAGCACAATGCAGGTATTGCCGGAGCTGAAGTTGGCTGTCAGGGTGAAATCGGTGTGGCCTCGTCAATGGCTGCTGCTATGCTGGCACATGCAAGAGGTTATGATGCCTGTGTTGTGGAAAATGCTGCTGAAATTGCTCTTGAGCATCATCTGGGACTGACCTGTGATCCTGTGGGTGGCTATGTGCAGATTCCATGTATTGAAAGAAACGCAATGGGAGCTATCAAGGCATATAACGCAGTGTTGCTGGCTACTGCAGAGAAGGATACTCAGCACAAGGTGTCTTTGGATGCTGCAATTATGGCTATGAATGAAATCGGCAGAAACATGAACATCAAGTTCAAGGAAACCAGTGCCGGTGGTTTAGCTGTAAGTGTGGTTGAGTGTTAATACTCCTAAGATTCCATTTCATCACAAAGGTGAAATGGAATAAATATGGGAACATTTTATACATTTTTAGTATTTTGAAGATAGTGATATCTGAGAATTTCAATAATTATTGTCTGGTATTCATGCTAAATGACCTTTGATTCATTTCAACAGATCATCTTTTTCTTGCAGTGTATATTTTGTATTTCAACTTATCTTTGAGATTGAGGATTACACTTTAGTTTACATTCAATTTTGGAAAATGTGATATGATCCACGATCAAAAATGATACTATACTTAATAAAAGGAAAGTTAGGAAAAATAAATGATTGCTACTTTTTGGAGAAACAAAATGAAAATCAGACTATTTGAAGGTTGGGACGGATTCGGGTTCTAATAGATAAAATGACATTTCAAGATATGATGGCAGCTGTTCAGGCTGTCATTTTATTTTTAGGTTTAGGCGCCACTGTTTATACTTTACGTTTTAATCGTAAAGATTCCATGAGAAGATCAACACTTGATCTTATTATTCATCAACGTTCAGATGAAGATTTGAATAAAGCAATGAGCAAGGTGAATGATTTGATTTCTGAAAAGGGCGTGTATGAAGACCTCTCTAGTTATTTTCAGAATCGACATTCAGAAGAAGCTCAAGCTATTCTTAAAGTTTTAAATTTTAGAGAGTTTGTAGCTGTTGGTATAAATCTTAGAGTTATAGACGAAGATATCTACAAAAGAGCTTATTGTTCTCTTGTTCTTAGAGATTGGAAGAATTTAGAAAATACAGTAAAAGGAATGAGAACAGAGTATAAAAAAGATACCCTGTTTCAGGATTTCGAAATGCTGGCAAAACAATGGGCTGATTATCCAATCAAAGACCTTCATAAAAAATCTGGTGTGCGCAGATTATTTCGTCTTTAGTTTTTTTAGTCGAGGGTACGTGGTATTGAAAATACATAGCCTTGAGGTTGCGGAATTCTAATTACGGAAAATGAATTGTCGATAATTTCAAGTTCATGTTTTCGCCAATAAGTCTAAAAAAGCAGACTGCTCTTTCTCATCAGGGTATATTTTGCCTGTCCTGCAGTCTGTTCTCTGATACATTCCAGTCCAGGAACAATCTGGTTGGAACCGTTTCTCATCTCAACGTAGATAACTGAATTTTCATCAATAAGATTTCTCTTAAGGATAAGGCTCAGAGTCTTTTCGTATATATCCAGCTTATATGGAGGATCTACAAAGATGACATCGAATTTCTCTGAGGTATTCTCAAGATAGGATAGGGCATCTGACTTAACTACCTCTACATTGTCTGTCTTAAAGGTGTCGGCAACACTTTTCAGGGTGTATACTGTCTGAGGATTCATCTCAACTAAAGTAACCTTATCAGCACCTCTTGATAGAGCTTCAAAGCCTAATGCTCCTGAACCTGCAAACAGATCAAGCACACGGGCATTTTCAATGTTGCCGCTAAGCCAGGTGAAGATGGTTTCTCTTACTCTGGCAGGGGTTGGTCTTAGACCTTCTGCATCATTTAAAGGGATAAGCTTACCTTTATACAGGCCGCCAATAATCTTAATTTCGTTTTCGTATCCAGCCATATTTCTTCCTTTTTTGAAGAATTGTAACAGAAACAGATCGTCTACACCTGCCTAATAAAATGAAATATCGTAAAAATTAGCATATAATTGCAGGAGTTTGTAAATTGTAATAGCTAAATTGAGGACAATAATGGGCCTTTTTTCATTTTTCTCTAAAAAGAATAAAGAAGAAAATCAGAACGAAGAGAATATCTCAGAGAAAGTTAATGATACAGAGAAGACTGCTGAAGAAGTAAAAGAGTCAGCAGGTACAGAAGCATTAAATACCGAATCATCAAAGACAGAGCAATCTGAGAGTGAAAGTGCTGTTGAAAAGTCAAATGAGACAGAGCAGAAACAGAAGGTACAGACCTCAGATTCTAAAGAGGAACAGCCTCAGAGTGTAGCTGCTGAAGAGGCTAAGGCTGAGCCTGAAGTTGAGGTAGCTGAGGATAAAGAAATTCCTGAGACTTCAGACACCTTTGAAACTAAAACAGAGGTTACTAAGGATGCTGTACAGGAAAAGGCTGAACAGGTAGAAAGCGAAGCTGCTCCTGTTGCTGCTGCCACTGCTGAAGAAGATAAAAACTCAGAGAAAGCTGAAGAGACCAAGGTTAAGAGATCATTCTTTGAGAGATTAAAGCGTACAAGAGAGAATCTTGCTTTAGGTATCGGCGCTCTGGTTTCTGGCAAGAAGATTGATGAAGATCTGTATGAAGAGCTTGAAACCTCTTTATTAACCGCTGATCTTGGTGTTGAAACCACCACCAGAATTATTGAAAAGCTTCGTGAAGAGTCAAAACTGCGTGAGCTTAAGGATGCCAGTGCATTGAAGAATAATCTTAAGAATATTCTTAAGGATATATTAAAGCCTTGTGCAATTCCTCTTGAAGTTAAGAGAACAAATGATCTGCCTTTCGTAATTTTAATGGTAGGCGTTAACGGTGCCGGTAAAACCACTACCATCGGTAAGCTTGCCCTTAAGTACAAGGAGCAGGGCAAGAGCGTAATGCTTGCTGCCGGTGATACCTTCAGAGCTGCAGCTGTTGAACAGTTAAAGGAATGGGGAGTTCGTACCAATACTCCTGTAGTATCTCAGCCAACCGGCTCAGATAGTGCCTCTGTTATCTATGATGCTCTAACCTCAGCTAAGGCTCACAATACAGATGTGCTTATCTGCGATACCGCTGGAAGACTTCAGAACAAGGACAACCTCATGGAAGAGCTCAAGAAGATTGTTCGCGTTATGAAGAAGATTGATGAGAATGTTCCTAACGAGGTTATGCTGGTACTGGATTCAACCACCGGACAGAATGCTGTTTCTCAGATGAAGATTTTCGGAGAGGCTGTCAATGTCTCCGGACTTGTACTGACTAAGCTTGATGGTACAGCTAAAGGCGGTGTAATCTTTGCTCTTGCTGATAAGTTTAAAGTACCTGTAAGATACGTCGGTATAGGTGAGAGTAAGGAAGATTTAAGAGTATTCGATGTCGATCATTTCGTGGATGCTCTGTTCAGCTAATGAAATAATTTCTCTAATAGTGTATTTATAAAGCCTCTAAGGCATATAATTGTTTTCCATTTGTAATTTGCTGTTACGAAGAGAATAAGTTGTCAGATAAAGAGAATCAGTCATTAGGAATGCTTGCCCCGGTTGGCAATATTGAAGGCTATGTAAAAGCCATCAATCAGGTTCCTATGCTTGAAATAGAGGATGAGAGAGCTCTTGCCATAAGACTTCGTGATTATGGTGATCTTGAAGCTGC
>ONFP01000053.1 GCA_900317105.1 uncultured Succinatimonas sp.
TCAGCAGCAGAGGAAGGCAAGTTAAAGCAGTCTGCTTCAAAGTTCTTCTCAAAGAGATTAAAGTATCCAATTCTGTTTGCTTTCCTAATTGCTGCATTCAACCAGTTATCAGGTATTAACATTATTCTTTACTTCGCTCCAAGACTGTTAGGTCTAGCAGGTATTGAAGATCCTGTTGCAGCTTCAATCGCTCTTGGTGTAACCAACCTGATTGCTACCTTTATCGGTATTCGCTTAATTGACCTTCTAGGCCGTAAGACACTTCTTTTGATTGGTTGCGTTGGTTATATCGCATCTCTATCAGTATGTACCTATGCATTCTTCCACTTCGAAGAGCTTAAGGTTGTTTCAAACGCAATTGATACCGCTTCAACTGCAGAGCAGTTAATCAACATGAACAATGAGACTGTATTCTTCACTGCTGAAGATAAGTCAAAGGCTGAAGTTGCTTTCGAAACTGCTAAGAAGAAGCTATCTGATTCAACTCAGAAAGATTCTTACACCGGTACTAAGGTTGCATTTGATGGTGAGTCATTAGCTGAAGTTCGTGATATCGCTCTTCAGGTTAAGCACGAGGCTTCATCTTCACTAGGTTCAGTAAGTACTCTGGTTCTTATCTGTATGATTACCTTCATTGCTTCTCACGCAATCGGTTCAGGCACCATCATCTGGGTATTCATCTCAGAAATCTTCCCTAACGATCAGCGTGCTGCGGGTCAGTCATTAGGTTCAGCAACTCACTGGATATTCGCTGCAGGTCTAACTCTGCTGTTCCCTATCGCAATTGCTAACTTCGACGCAGGCTTCATGTTCGGTTTCTTCGCTCTGATGATGGTTGTTCAGATTATCTGGTGTGCAGTCATGATGCCAGAGACCAAGGGCAGAACTCTTGAAGAGATTGGTGAAGCTTTATCATCAAAATAATCTATTTATAAATTTTCCATACTAACGTTTTGAGGCATCCTGTTTTCAGGGTGCCTTTTTTATTGGATTTACAACATGTATAATTGTGTGAAGATTTCTTAAATAACCTATAGCAAAAAAGAAAAAAAATGACTAAAGAAGAACTGATTGATAAAATAAAAAAACTTCTGGCGCTATCCGATAGCTCAAATCCTCATGAAGCGGCGGCTGCTCTTGCAAGAGCTCAGAAGCTGATGGAAAAATACAACATAGAATCAAAAGAGATCAATGCAGACAACGGAATTGATGAGATTAAGCTAAAAACACTCAGCAGCATCAGCACACAGCTAATTATGTCAAAACTGCTCAATATCATCAGAAAAGCATTTGGAGTCGAACCGATACTGCATACCAATAACTCCAGGGTTACAAACATCAGTCTTATCGGTCCTGCTGATATTCTGGAAAGCTGTGAATATATCTTTACCGTTCTATCCCGTCAGGCAGCATTTGCTATCGGAGAGTATACAAAGATGATGGATGGTGAAATCTATTTAGAAACGGCACGTAATGCAAGTTTTATGTGTGAGCTGCAGACAAAAACACCTTCTTTCTACAATACTGTCTACGGGAGTCAACTAACAAATCTTAGCTGTATCATGAATGAAATTTCGATGAACAACGATGCAGTTTTCAGAAACAGAACTTATAAAATATTGGGCGAAAAATTTAAAAAACTCCGAAATCTCGGATATCTTCGTGTGTCAGTAGGATTTGAACGTGGTCTAAAGCGTATTTTCACTTCCATAGCTAAAGAAAAGAAACAGGGCTTTATTCAGGGATATTTCAATTCCATCAGCGAGAAAATATGCGAATATGCTCAGCCATTTGAGATCCAGGAGAATATTGATAAATATATCAGTGATAAGCATCCAGATCTAAGTGAAGTTAGAAGACATTCTGTATATAACACCTTTGCAGCCTATCAGGCCTACCAGAAGGGAGTTAGTGAAGGAAATAAGGTATCATTAAACTCAGCCATCAAGGATTATGCCCCTAAGATGGATGCTATTGGGATGAAGTAATCATAGTTATTTCTTCTCTGAGCCAAAGAATATCTCTTCGAGCTGGGAGAGTTTTTCCTTAAGTTTAAACTCCTCTACTCCAGTGTAGGATCCGATTCTCAGTACAGCCCTATCATTGCTGTCATAAGCCTTCCATTTAATAAGCGTAGTCATTTCTCCTGCAGAATCCGGATCACCTGTCTTAAGAAAATTTACCAGTCTTAAGTGAAAGACTTCTGCCACATCCCTGCTCTTCTGGCTTGCATCTTTAGACATATTATTAAAGGCATATTTAAGCTCTGATGAATGATGTACACCAGAAAGCTCTCCTTTTGAAGACTTTGGAAGATAATCAAAGTGATAGACATAAACCTTCTGGGTTGCAGACAGATTATCAGCAAAAATTTTCATTCCAAGATTAAACATCACATCCCCCATAAATTCTGAAGCTTTTTCATAAACTGAGCTTTTTTCAGTTAATTTATAGAGATTTTTTAAAGATTCTGCGGTATTTTTGTCAAAATTTGCATATAAACCGCTATAAAAATCATTTTCGGTTAAATCGCTGTTTACAAACAGAGTACCTTCATTGGAGTTATATCCCATAAGCACGGATACATCGTTATAATTATTGCGCTTTAACTCCTTGTAAGGAGACAAGGGAAGAACATTTCCATCCAGATATGGAATCATAAAAGAGCCTCTGTTATGGGTAAAATCATAATCATAGGCACACTGATAAGCTAAAAGATAAGGATCAAGTGATCTGAGCATATCAACACCGGCATCAGAATCCTCTACTCCAAACTGTGAAAACAGTTTCTGACTTCTTTTCTGAGCAGTATCATGGTTCTGCTCTGAATTCAAGCCAACAAAAGGAAAGGAAATGATGGTTCCGCTGTGAAGAATCGCTTTTTGAAACATCCCCTTTACCTTTGGATTTAATATCAGGGCTGAGGCGGCCATTGCGCCAGCAGATCCACCTCCAACGGTTATATTGCCAGTATCTCCTCCAAAACTTTCAATATTCTGATTTACCCATTTAAGAGCTTCTATCAGGTCAAGATGCCCCCAGTTTCCGGTGGTTCCGTATTTCTTAAGAAGACTATTAGAATGCAAAAAGCCTTCTGCCCCAAGACGATAATTCACGGTTACAGTGATAATACCGTCTTTGGCAAACTGACTGCCATCATAAAGAGGAATTCCTGAAGTGCCTGAGGCATATGCTCCTCCATGAATCCATACATACACAGGAGCTTTACTTTCAGATGTAAGATTGACAGGACGGAAAATATTCAGACAAAGATAACTCTTGCCTCCACTCTGGGATGAGTCGTAATTTAAAAAGGCGGCCTGTGGTGCTATAGGACAGAATCTGTCTGCTTTAAATTTTTCTTTAAAAGGAGATGCTGCAACCGGAGGAGCGAAACGAAGTTCTTCGGTTACAGTCTGGGCATAAGGAATGCCTTTAAAGACCTCAACTCCATTCAACTCCTCGCCCTCAATCAGGCCGACAGGAGTTTCAACAAGAGGTGCAGACAGTACGGATTGAAGTCCTAAAAGAAAAATAAATAGAGAAAAATAAATTTTGAGCTTCACTTTCAAAACTGCCCCATAAAACAGATATCTGTCTTAATTATAGAAGGTGAAACTATATAGAGAAAAAGAGTTTCACTAAGGCTATCCAAGTGAAGAATTAGAGGATAGAAAACAAATCTCAAACCTTTCGATTCATTCAATCTTCCTAGACTATGCGTAATCTAATGCATTAGAAATCGATTAATATTCGGCGATTAAATCTTTCAAAACTAGGTGAGTGTTACTGATGTGTAACATCATGTAAAACAAAGACTTTTGATATTTATGAAGTTTTCGCTTATCTTTTGGCACTCTATATCTTTGTAAATAAAATCAAGAAAATAGTAAGTTATCACCACTGGTGACAATTTTTAGAATTGATGTATCAATACTTATAATGTGTCCTATTCCAAAATGAGTACTAACCAAAACAAAATTATGTAATATTTAACTTATCGTTAGATGAAGGTGATATTAATTATATTTACCTGGACTATCAGACTTTAACTTTAATGAACTCTTTGGTTGTAATTTGAAACAGCAGATTATGAAAATTATCTTGACCATTTTTTTTTGGAGATTTGTTGTTAGGAAAGGATTCTTGCTGATAAGTGTCCTTAAGAATTAGATAAAACCGGACTAACTACCAATGAGAGACTCTAGTAATCTTTAGGGCTTGCTTTTCTGTAATGTGTTCAACATCGTCATGATCTAAATTAACTTTTTTTCAACCCACCCTTTTTCATGATTAGCCCACAGGTATGTTTTTCCACCAACTCCCCAAAAAGAATAACAAGGATGATGAACCCATTTAATGACAAATTTACCAAACTTTACGAAATAATCAGTTACAAGACTTTCATTAATCTGTTCCATTTTTTTACGCTATATTTTAATTGAAGTATTTCTTTACACGTTCTTTTTCAGTATTTGGAAGTTTCGACCAAAACAATTGCTTGGTTAAATCACTCAATTTAACATTACGACCTAAAACTCTCGATATATTTTCAAACCAAAGCTTCCTATTGTATGGTATCTGTACATACATTCCCGATTGATCTGCGGTATCATTTAAATAGTCTTTGTTCTTATTCATTTCAGCCTATCTACCAATGACTTACTCCAGCTATCTCTAGAGCTTGTTCTTCTGAAATATCATCTATATTTTCAGAATACCGATCAAATCTCTTTTCAATCCAACCTTTTTTAGGGTTGATCCACTTATACATTTTGCCTTTCAAATAATCTGTTTTTGGATGAACATGTTTATAAACAAATTCTCCGAATCTGACATAATAGTCTGTCACTAATTCACCATTCGAGGATTCCATAATAGATTTACTTCTTGTCATTAAAATAAAAAACAATTCTTCTTAGACCATTTTAATTTCATATCGTTCCAGATTTGGATATGTATGGCAAAAGATTATTCTAAATGTAAACTCCTTTGAAAATTGAAGTAAATCTTGAGGATATTATTTGAAATCTCTCTCAAAAATAAACATGACTCATATGTAGTTTTGAATTTAAAACATAACATTAAGATTGAATCCCGATGTAATTGTACAGTCCTTTTGGGCATGCACTCCTAATAACATATTATCCATATTTATTAAGTTACGTAGAGGTGAACCTTGAATATTCAGCAGCAGACTGCCTTGCATGAGTTCTGTCAGTATTGGATTAACAGAAATAAAGAAAATGAAAACCGAAACGGATCATACGAAAAAAGTGATACTCAAAAGTTTTGGTTAACTCTTATTCAAAACGTATTCGGAATGTCCTCCTTCAATTTCAATCTGGAATTTGAAAAGAGTATAAATATTAGGCGCACTGGGGGGTAGAGCCTAATTCTTCCTCAGAAAGAACAAAGTTTATTGACCTATTTATACCTTCCACTAATGTTCTTATTGAACAAAAAGACTCCAAAAAAGATCTTACAAAATCATATCCTCAATCTGACGGTTCAGCCTTAACACCATTTGAACAAGCCAAACGTTATTATGAAAATCTTCCTTTTTTTGAGAAAGGACAATATATTGTAACCTGTAATTTCAAGGAATTTCGTGTCTATGACATGAACCTCAAACTTCCTGAGCAGGTCATTAAGCTCGAGGATCTAGAGAACGAAATCTATCGTTTGGATTTTCTTGTAAAAAAGGATGCAGGTGTTCTTACTAAGGAAGAAAAACTTTCTGTTGATGCCGGTAACCTAATTGGAGATATCTATAGACACCTTTTAACTCTATACAAAAATCCTGATGATCCAAAAGTTTCGAGCGATATCAATAAGCTTTGTGTGCGTTTGGCATTCTGTCTTTATGCAGAGGATGCTGGCCTTTTTGGCGAACATTCAGCATTCTATAAATATCTGAGCAACACCCCAGCAGAACAGATGAATGGAGTTTTACAGCTTCTATTCAAGGTTCTAGATACAAAATATGAAGATAGAAGTGTCAATCTTGGAGACAAATTAAATGAATTTCCTTATGTAAATGGAAACCTCTTTAGTGATCCAATTGAAATTCCACAGCTTGATGATAAGTTCAAAGATCTTCTTTTGAACAAAGCCAGTATCGGATTTGACTGGAAGGACATCAGTCCTACAATCTTCGGTGCAATTTTCGAGAGTACCATCAATCCTGAAACACGTCGTTCTGGAGGAATGCACTACACCTCTCAGGATAATATTCATAAGGTTATTGATCCTCTCTTTTTAAGAGATTTACGAGAGAAATTTAATCGTATTAAGAATTTTAAGAAAGATGGAAACAGAATAAATCGATTAAAGGAATTCCAAAAGGAACTGGGACATTTGAAATTCCTTGATCCTGCCTGTGGAAGTGGAAACTTCCTAACCGAAACCTTTCTCTGTCTACGCCGCCTTGAAAATGATGTTATGCGTGAAATCTATGGCGGTCAAACCTCGTTACAGATCGAGGAATTAAAACATCCTATCTATGTAACTCTTGATCAGTTCTACGGAATAGAAATAAACGAATTTGCTGTTGCTGTCGCTCAAACGGCTTTGTGGATTGCAGATTTGCAGATGAAAAAAGAAACAGAACTGATCATTCAAAGCAATCTCGATTACCTTCCTTTAGTTTCATACAACCATATTCGCTGCGCTAATGCTTTAAGAATTGATTGGAATGACATTGTGCCTGCAAGTGAGCTTTCGTACATTATGGGAAATCCGCCGTTTTCAGGAAAAAAGTATCAGACAGAAAGTCAGAAGCAAGATTTGAAGGAAGTTTTTGAAGAGGACACAAACAAATATGGAAGTTTGGATTATGTATGTGCTTGGTTTAAAAAAGCTGCATTATTGTCTTGCGTAAATAAAAATATTAAGTCAGCCCTAGTTGCAACAAATAGTATTACACAGGGAGAACTTGTTGGTGCGTTATGGAAAATACTATTGTCTTATGAAATTCAAATAGATTTTGCTTATAAATCATTTAGATGGGATAACGAAGCTACAGATAAAGCTCATGTTCATGTTGTGATTGTTGGTTTTTCGAATGAAAAGAGTGGCTTCAAGGGAAAAATGCTTTTTTCTTCAGACGGCAGCTGCAAAGTTTGCAATATCATCAACGGATACTTAAACAATGCTGTAAATATCGTAATTGAAAGTCGAAATAAACCAATATCAGCAACCAAAGTTATGACAGATGGCAATGTTCCAATTGATGGAAATTATTTAAAACTTGAGGAAGATGAATATCAGCTGTTTAAAGAAAAAGAACCTCAGTCTCTCAAGTACATAAAAAAACTAGTTGGTAGCGAGGAATATATAAATAACAAACCTCGATACGTTTTATGGTTAGTTGACTGTCCTCCAGACAAGTTAAGAAAAATGCCGATGACCATGGAGAGGGTCGAAAAGGTTAGAGAGTTTAGACTTAAAAGTAAAAGCGCTGTCTATTTAGCAGATACATCAACAACATTTAGAGATAAACGAAATCCAGAGTCTGCGTTAGTTATTCCAAGGGTTTCTTCTGAAAGACGCACATATATCCCAATGGGATTTATTGATAAAGGAACTATTGTTCTTAATGCTGCACTGATTTTGCCTCTTGCCAGTCTATACGATTTCGGCATCTTAACTTCATCCACTCACATGTCTTGGATGCGAACCGTAGCAGGAAGATTAGAGACACGTTATCGCTACTCTAAGGACATCGTTTATAACAACTTCATTTGGCCAGAAGTAAACGAATCTCAAAAAGAAAAAGTAATAAAAACAGCACAAGCTATCCTGGATGCACGAGCACTGTACCCTGACAGTTCCTTAGCTGACCTTTACGATCCGCTCACTATGCCAATAGAACTGTTAAAAGCTCACGAAGCCAACGATAAGGCTGTTTTATCACTTTATGGCTTAGCACCTGACTCAACAGAAGAGCAGATTGTTGCACACCTGATGGAACTGTACAAACAGAAGGTTGATGAGCTTGAGCCAGAAAAGAAAAGTGCCTCTGTTCCAAAAAATCCAAGAAAGAAAAAAGAGTCAATACAGTCAGAACCGTCAGTAGAGTCAACTCAGACAGTACAGCCAAACACTTTAGTAAGTCCATCTCCTTCTGATAGCAAAGATGAAGCTGCCGTAACTTCTTCTGAAACTAACCAGAGCGAAATTCAAAATGGAGATATAAACGCAAAAACGGCTGATAAGAAAAAAGAACCGGCTCAGACTTCATTATTATTTGATGATTTTGTGTAATAAAGAGGAATTATCATGGAACAGCAATTATTTTCTAATTTAACCGATATTCCATTACCACCTAATGCTGTTGATACACTTGAACAGAGTTCATATGTTTCTGCATTGATTAAGTTTATTAACAATGCCCAGATGCCTACCACCATAGCTCTGCAGGGAGAATGGGGAAGTGGAAAAACCTCTCTTATGAATCAGATCGCCGGACAGCTATGTCTTAACTATGGAACCATCTGTAAATTCAGTGATGAAAATTATGTTGATCAACGTTCTGAAGACGATTTCCCTTATTTAGGCGTATGGGTTAATACCTGGCAGTATTCTTTGATGAAAGATGAGCGAGAATCTCTTGTTTCAATAGTTCAGGGAATCACCTCTCAGATTACTCAGCAGGTATCAACCTATCTTAAGGATAATGCTAATTCTAAGGTTATAGCCTCAAGACTTTTAGGTGCTCTAAGATTCGCCGCCGTTGCTACAACAAAAGTTGGTTTAGGTTTTATGGGGGCTAATCCTAATTCAATTGACAATATGCTTGGCGGCAATGGAAACAATATTCCAGAACAGCATGATCCTGATTTCTTCAGAAATGAGTTGCAGAAAGCAATTGTTGATTTTAAGCGTCAAATAACAGAGTATCGAAAGACACTCAAGCAATCATCTCCTTTTAAAGGATTTATATTCTTTGTAGATGATCTGGATAGACTTGATCCTCCTGTTGCTGTACAGATTTTGTCCTTGATGAAGAATCTGTTCGAGGTTAACAACTGCATATTTATTCTGGCAATCGATTATGAAGTAGTTATTAAAGGTCTTGAAAAGCGGTTTGGTAAAAAAACAGAAGAGAATGAACGAGAATACCGTTCCTTCTTTGACAAGATCATCCAATTGTCATTCAGATTACCAGTAAGTCAGTACAAAATAGACAACTATCTAAAGGATGGCTTAAAGAATATCTGTTACACAGGTTCAAAGACCGAGTCTGAAAATATGCTAAACGAAATTATTTCAGATTTGAATTCTATGACAATAGAAACATGTGGGACAAATCCAAGAGCTATCAAAAGAATGCTTAACACATTATCTTTGGTTAGAGAGATAAGTGTTACTAAGATGAAAAAGCTTTACTCAGAAAATTCTAATATAAAGTTTGACCTTGCAAGTGATAAGGAGGATATAAAGCTTTATTTTAAACTTCTATTTGCTATGGTCTGTGCTCAGGTTTCATATCCAATCCTTTATGAAAACCTAATATCTGAACCTGATCTGTTTAAATGGACCTCTCTGGGCAGCAACGCAGTTTCTTCCGATGATGGTGAGGAATCAGAAGGAAATTCAAATCAGATTCCTATATATCTTGATCCTTCAGATTTTATGCTTGAATCTATTGTCTCAAAAGATATCTGGATGAGAAAACGTGTTAACAATATCGGTAGATTTCTCTCCATGCTGGTTAAATTGATTGTTGATAATAAGAAGAGAAAAGGTGACACAAATCTGTCTACCACTGCCGATTATATTTCCTTGATAACCGATTTTACCTCTGTTACTTCTGCAACCTCGGATGAAGATCAGAAACTTCGCCGTGATCAGGGCTCTCTACCAGAATTTTTAAGCTCATTAAAAGACGCTGGTTATGGATCCACAATCAGAGATAATGCAAGCAAATTTATGGAGAGATTCTTCCATAGCTATTCACCAAAGAATCTGATCATCAACTATGACAGCGAGAACCGCCTAATCACTGTTTCATGCACAACACAGGGTAAGGCAATAGCTATGCTATGCCAGATTGACTTTAGGGATAGACCAAAGGATCGCAAAGACAGATTTATGATCTTTAATGAAACAGGCGGGTTCTTCTCGATTGTGAATGAAGTAAAGAGAAGTACACCTACTCAGACTGAAAACCCAGACAAAATTACAGATGAGAATATGAAATTTGTCTCTGATGAGTATCAGAGACTCACTGGATGTACTCCTCTGTCCTGGAGCAAGGAATTAGGATAGGAGTTGTTATGACATCTGTAATTAATAATTTTGCTAAGGCCTGTGCTTTTGTGATTTTTGCTGATGGGAAAGTTGAGGTTTCAGAGCTTGATTCAGCCAAAGCACTTTTTGAAAAATACGAACTGGACTGGTTTGAAGGAGAAACTTTAATTAAGCAATACCTAGATTCTTTCATTGATGCCAGCGAGGAAGAACATACTGATTCTACCAATCAAGAAATATATCTTGGCAATCTTGAGTTGGAAGGTATCGACTGCTTTGAGGTACTAAAAGATCTTGCAACAATCATTGTAAGTGATGGTGAAGTCGCTTATGGGGAAGTTGAGATAATCCATATATTAACAGAGGCTTTTGGATTAGATTCAATTTTTGCAAGTTTGGCTTTGTTAACAGCAGTTGCGAATAAACCTAATTTAAAGTTCAATCTGGAAACAGGAGAATAGCTATGAGTAAAACTCCTTTTTTATACAGGTTTGCATCGAAGCTTAATGAAGCTCCTGTTGATATTCCAACGATTCATTTTAATTCAGACAAACAGATGAATGTTTTTGAGGATGGTTCTTTTTGTTGGAATGGTGTAACCAGAAAAACATACACTAATATTCATACTGTTGGTCATAATGTTCCAGCGCACCGAACTCCTTCAGGGAAATGGGTACCAGCCAAAAATGTAAAAGGCAAGACCGATAGAAGAGTTGGTCATTAACTTTAGTTTATAAAGGAAAAGTAGATGAGGCTAACAGAGCAACATCTGTCTGTGCTATTTAACATAAAAACAAAAGTCTTAGATAAGAAAACTGAGTGTTCCGGAGCCATTTTTAAGGATGGCTCTTTTTCTTTCTCTTGTGGAGATAAGCATACCGCAAGAGTTGACGATAGCAGTGATTTTATCTGGCACTCACATACGTCAGGCAAGCTTATGATGTCAGTTGATGACTGGCTTTGTTTCTTTATTTCTAAAGCAACTTGCTCAGCCTTATTTGCGGATAACAGGATTCTGGTGGTAAAGAAAACGGATTTTCACAAAAAGCTACACGAGAAACTATATCAAACAGCAGTTGAATTTAAGGGATTTCATTCAATCTTATACCGCAACTTTATTTCTATTTTAGATGACTATTTCGATGTAGAAATAGAAAATCTTAAAGAAGATGAAATCAGTCCTGACCTTTTCAGAGTTGAGTATCAGGTTATAGATAACAAATGAAAGCAGTAACCATCGGAGTTTATTAAATGTATCTGATTCTGGCTATTGACGAGGATGTTCATGCTGATGCTGTCCTGTATTATCTTGAAAAATATGGAAAGAAGGTAAAACGCTTCGATCCTGCTTTCTTATTTGATGAGTATGGTTCAATCGAAACAGAAGCTCGAAGAGAAAAAATCATTATAGATATCTCCTGTACGTCTGGAAAGCTGATATTTACTAATGGAGACATTGTTTCCTCTGACGATATTGAAGGTGTTTACTGCAGAAGTTTTTATATTCCAAAGGCAAAAGACAGCAGTTCTACTGCAGACCAGCTTGCAACCGCTGAAATCCGTTCTACTGTTCAAGGTTTTTTCTCACTGATTCCACAAAGCTGCAGATGGATTAACAATCCGTATACTGAAGATAAGGTTGATAACAAGATTTATCAGCATCAGTGTGCAGTTGCTCATGGACTTGATATCCCTGACACAATTGTTACCAACTGTTCTGATAATGTTAAAGCTTTTTACGAGAAGCATAACGGTAAGATTATCATCAAGCAGTTAAGTGATATTTCTCTGATTGATGAAAACCCATTTGTAAATGAGGATGGTTACAACGATGTGGAGTTTAAAGGATTTTATACAAGTCCTGTAAACGCCTCTGATTTGGCTTCTCTTGAAGAATATTTTGATCCTGGCAGTGCACCTGTGCTACTTCAGGAAGCTTTATGCAAGAAATCAGAATTACGAGTGACAATCATTGGTGATAAATGCTTTACCTATAGAATTTTCTCTCAGGAAAAACAAAAGTCAAAAATTGACTTTAGACGAGTTGACCAGCTTAGAACAGAAAAAACAGAACTTCCTACAGATATCAGGGAGAAGTTAATCACGCTACTCAAATTCTGGGGGATAATCTTTGCAACAGTTGATCTCGTGGAAACCACAGATGGAAAAATTGTGTTTCTTGAAGCGAATGTTTGCGGAAACTGGTTATGGCTTGAAAAAGAACAAGAGGGCTCGGAAATTGCGCAAGCAATTGCAGAAGTATTAGTAACAGAAAAAAAGGACAGGTAGAGCTTCTGTTCTGACATACTAAAAAAGTAAAAATTTAGCATAAGATAACTTAGGTAGCCAGTTACCTAAGTTACATTATGAGAACATGCAGAAACAGCTCTTGAGGCGTTAAGGAAGCATACATTTGCAAATAAAGTAATGCGCATTGAACCTGCTGTTTAACCTGGAAAATTAAACTTTACTGATTAGTGCGAGCTTCTACCAGATTTCCAAGGGAAACAATCCTGCAGCTCTTTTTGGCAAAGCCAAGGCCTATTCCATAGATTTTCTTATATCCTTTAGAAATAAATTTTGAGGCATAGTCTTTTTGGATAATTTGCTTGGTTGCCTCTTGGGCTGCATCATAGCAGTACTCAAGTTTTTCGGTCTTTTTCAGTTCCAAAATACATGCTATTTCCGAATCAAAGTTATCAATGATAATATCTGAGAAACCGGTTCCAGTCTCAATTTCCTCATAGTATTCAAGACCTTTAGTTGAAGCAGCTATTCCAAGAATGCCTGTCATAAATCCATGATAATAGAGCTCATCACCGCTGTTTCTGATACTTAAGAACTCTTTTAGCATAGTAGAAATAAGCATCTGAGCTTCTTCAGTCTTATTCTCCATGAGTAAATCCACTAGGCTTAGAGTCTGATTAAACCAGTGATGATTATTCTTGGTGTATAGGTTCTCAAACTTATTCTTAAAACAGAGAGCAACCTCATTATTTGGAATTCTGATTTTAACCCTGTCTGTAGAGTATGTTTCTTCAGCATAGGTTGCATATCCTGTATGCAGCATTAAGGTCATAAAGATATCAAAATCCATGTTATTGTTAAGATCAGGATATGTGGTAAATTCCTTTAATGAAATCTCAATGACATTTCTGTCTGAGAACCGCTGTAATCTGTCGACATTACCTGAATCATGAGCCTCAATACTGTTCTTTGCAAACATGGAAACAATGTCATTACCACTGGTGTTTACCCAGAATGGCTGAGGTGCATAGATATCTTTCTGAGTTGCTGCATAGCAGTAGCTGATTAGACTCCATGGACAGTAGATGTGTTTATCTCCGAATCTGTAGCCGTCATACCATTCTTTTACTTCATTCTCTTTCTCAGAAAGTCCACAGTCAGCTAAGAGTTTATGAGTTTCTTCCTCTGTGAAGCCAAAGAAACCGGTATATGGTTCAGCATTCATTCCAAAAGTTGTAAAGTTATTGGCATCAGTAAACACACTCTGATGAGCTACACGCAGACAACCTGAGACGATTCCTTTGTAAAGCCATGGATCTGGATTTTGCTTGAAGGTGGTCACGCTGATTTTTCTGATGATTTCAAGTATCTTGTTGTAATATGGCTCT
>ONFP01000170.1 GCA_900317105.1 uncultured Succinatimonas sp.
TTCAAGCAAATAAAATAATCCTCTTATACAAGAAGAAAATAATATAATTATTAATTTTAATAGATATTATTAAAATTTTAATAATATTATCGTGCAGACAATTAAGTACGATTATCTTTACTTGCACATTTAGAGGAGATGTTTATCTCGTCGTAATCCATTAGACATCGGGGCTAAGGTTCGCACTAAATAAAAAAAACAAAGGTTAACCAAAATTTTGTCAAAAGCAGATAAAAAGGTAATTGGTAAGAAATAACCAATTACCTTATTCCAAATTAAGCCATATTCCATGGCATAAGTTTATCTAGGACATCAGAGGAAATATTGTGACTCTTAAAGTCAGTGATGGTTCCTCTTTTGTCCTTTTCAAATTCAATTTCATTCATATGAATTGTCATTGTTTCAATGATTTTCTTCATATAGAATTTAAAATCAGTGCTGTTCACGATACAGGTTTTATACAGAGAATACAGAACCGTTAGATTCTCAGCTCCCTTGCATGTATCACTCGCCATCATGCTGTTGCGCAGTATGTCAATCTCACGGAATTTCTCTTCAACATTGTTGTTGTGCATAACTCCGTAAGGACTGTCTAAGAAGGCGGTTAAACCTTCCTTGTTATTAACAAGGTAAACCATTGCCTTATAAAACCTGTCAGAGCATTTTCTCTGTGGTTCTATTTTAATTTTACCGTTTGCTCTGCACCTTTTAATGGTTTCAAAGATATCCTGTGCCTTAGTAAAGATTTCATCGATTAAAGGTTTAACCTTTTCGTGCTTTAACTTACTGATATCAAGTGAGCTGTCTTTATTGCAGTCTTTAACTATATCGTTATAGATGCTGATACTATTTGAAATGGCATCTACGAAGTATCTGCTGTCTGCAATATCCTGTTCCCATTTATTAGTAATCATCTCGGTAACGGGAACTCCGTCTTTATGGGTAGAGAAGTTTAAAAGTTCACAGAAGTTTCTTCTGGCATGAACCCAGCAGATACCGTGAATAAATGCTTTTGACAACTCTCCGTTCTCATTTTCAATCTGTGAGAACATTTTCTTATAAAAGGCATCCGACTCAATAAAACAGTCTCTGGAAATATCGTGTTCTAATAATAGCTGTTTAGGTATATCAGAATTCCTTTCCAGAGAATGCAGATAGATACATACCTTCGGGGTAATTACTCCGAATACATATGAACGGATTGTTTTAGCTTTACTTCGCTGAGCCTTCTTTCCAGGTTCATCTTCAGGTGGAGATTTTATTCTCTGCTTTTCTCTGCATTCCCAGTATGTTTCATCTATTCCTATCAGCTTTGCCTGTCCTATATAACCTTCCATATGTTTAAATACAGGGGTTATCATTGCAGTTACGATGTTAACGTAACTGTACAGCTGCTGTCTTGAGTACCTGGCACCATAGCGTGATAAGTACTGACTAATTCTGTTTAATGGCAACTTCAGATTAAGCATCTGCTCTAATATCAGACTCATCAGATTGATGCTCATTGAGCTTTTCTTTAGAAAATCTGTTGCAGCATATACTGTAGGTTCAACTCTGATATCTGTAAGTTCCTGTCCATCCTCATCTACAGCCACTGCCTGCAGTTTACTGTACTGAGTTCTGATTAGGTTTAACTCTATATCAGTCTTCCTGGCTGAATTGTTTATTCTGACATACTTGTAAAGTTTTCCATCTTTGCCTGTAAAAGTGGTTCCGATTTTCTTTCTGGCTTCTTCTAAAGAAATCTCTTTGCCATCTACATCAATACAGACTTCCTTCTCTGTTACCTTAATCTCAGAGCTGTCCTTTGATGTAGATTTTCTGCTTTTACCATCTTTACCATGACTTGATGAGTCTATGCCTCTCTTACTGTCCTTTCCCTTACCATTGATGTTCTCATTGCAGGTCTTTCTTACTGTAATGGATTTATTGCCAAGTCTTGCTTCAAGTCTTTCTATTACAGCTGTCAATTTTTCAACTGTTGATTTTTGCTCTGCAAACATCCCTGATAAGCTCTCATAGAGAGTCATCATGGCAGTGATTAGTACAGAGAGCATAGGATCGCCTGAAGTTGCCTGTTGCAACTTCTCTGCCAGCTCTTTATAACTCTTATTCAGATCTTCAAAATTCACTTGTACTAATCCTGTTAAATTCTTATACAGGTATTATAGCAAAGCCATTTTAAACACCTTATAAAGCGCTGTTTTGATGGTTCATTACAGCTCTCAAAAGCTCTCCACAGATCACCAGAAGATCATAGAGATCTGTAAGTGAGAAAAATGACAAAAGTAAAGCAGTGAAATTTACGTCTCTCTATAGCCATTTAAACAGCTCTCAGAGCTATATATTTTTGATTTTAGAAAAATGCAAATTCGTACAATTTTGTGAATCAAATCACACTGATTTTTTAATGAGCTGACAGTCTGCTGTGAGACTGTCATAATGGATTAGTTTTCGGTTATTTCGTACCAATTACAAAAATACCGATGTTTATCGTAAATCTGCCGAATTTTAGGATTAAACAGCAATTTTAAGCGGATTTTTGGTGTCAGGTACACTGCCGTGAGTGAGCAGCTCTTCAAGTTCATTTCTTGTAAGATGTATCGGGATAAGCTTTTTGCAGTCATCCAGAATTACCTGAA
>ONFP01000068.1 GCA_900317105.1 uncultured Succinatimonas sp.
GCTTAAATGGAATAAAGATGCCCAAACAGCTCTTGAGCAGATAAAAGAGAAACACTACACCGAATCTCTTGAAGATTACTGTGGCAATATTATTTTAGTAGGAATTAACTATGATAAATCCACAAAGGAACATTCCTGTCTTATCGAGCAGATGAAAAAGAGCCTTGACACTCCAAACTAATATATCAAAGAAAAAGAAGTGGTAAAGATATATACGGCTTAAACCGTGTAATGTAGGCAGAACCATGGGCTTTTCGGCAATATTTGGAAAGTAAGATGTAAGCTATACTGCCAGCCTCTTTTTTTCGTACAGATAAGCTGCAAACATAATTGAAAAGCCTATAATCCAGCCTATAGGCATGATGGCACAGACCCCTATATAGCCGAATTTCTCCAGCAGCAGATCAATTATGAAAAAGCGCAGGCCAAGCTCAAAGAAGCTTGAGATGAGAGGGTATCTGGCAAGACCAAGTCCCAACAGTGTATTCTTCAGAACCATGATCATGCCGAAGAAGATATAGAAACACACATAGACGTATAATGTCTCCTGAGCGAGTCTTATAATCGTGAGGTTGTTACTTTCAATGAAAACCTCAATGAGGGGCTTAGAGAACAGTAATACCAGCGCTGCCAGAAATACGGTGATTCCGATATTGAGTATAAATCCCTTTTTAACACCGTCGGTTATTCTCTGATAATAGCAGGCTCCATAGTTTTGTGCTGTAAAGACAGATATTACCGAACCTAGGGCAATATAAAGCTGGGTGAAGATCTGATCAACAATAATCGCTGTGGCAAAGGCTGCTACGGCATTAGTTCCCAGACGATTGATACCGCTCTGCAGAACCAGCGTACAAAGAGATATCACACACAGTTGCAGGCCCATAGGAATTCCAATCCTGATGTGCTTAAATAAAAAAACAAAACTGAATCTGAAATCCTCTAAGGTCAGTCTTAATTCTGGAAATCTTCTGTGAATATAGATATAACAGAGAATGTCTGAGACTGTCCAGGCTACAACCGTTGCATAGGCGGCACCGGCAATTCCCAGCTTGAATACCAGGATAAAGACCAGGTCAAGACATAGATTTAAAACCGAGGAGATAATAAGAAAATAAAGCGGAGTCTTACTGTCTCCCAATGCTCTCATGATGCAGGCTAAAAGATTGTATAGAATCAGTGGTAGAGTTCCTGCCACGATTATATACATATAGGTATGTGCCAGCTCCATGATCTCCTCTGGTGTATGCAGAAACCTTAGAATACGGTAGGATAGGGGAAGAATCAGAATCGTAACGCCAATGGCAATAACAACCGAGAGAATGGTTGAAATTGCATATGATTTTTTTATGAGGTCAAAATTCTTCTCGCCGAATTTCTGGGCAGTCACAATGGTAAAGCCCTGAGTGGAGGCAAAGATAAAGCCGAAAACCAGAAAGAATATTGGACCGGTGGCGCCACAGGCAGCAAGAGCATCTAGTCCAATGATTCTGCCCACGATTAGCATATCGAAGAAATTGTATAACTGCTGAACACTGTTGCCGATGATAATCGGAATAGCGTAGACAATTATCGATCTGTAGATATTGCCGCGGGTCAGAATGTCTGAATGCATGTAATCCTACTACTGTTTCTACTGATTTTTGAGCTCATAAAACCTGGTCATAATATTCTTGAGCCAGGCAACTGAGGTGTTCACTGAATCAATATCCAGCCATTCTCTGTCAGTATGACAGTCACCGCCAATCGGACCGAAGGAATCTAAAACCGGAAGACCGCACTGTGAGATATGATTGCCGTCTGATACCCCTCCTGATGACTGGAAGGTACACTTAAATCCAAGCTGTTGTGCTGATTCGCTTACAATCTTTTTGAGCTCATCAACACCATCAACCATAATCATTGGAGGGTTTAAAACCAGAATCTTATATTCTGCGACAATGTCCTTACCAAATGGTTTTTCAAATTCGGCTTTGAACTTTTTGAAAAACTCATCCCACTGTTCATTGGTCCAGAAACGAACATCAATTCGGGCTTTGCATTCCTGAGCGATAGCGTTGGCTATGCTGCCACCCTGTATGGTTCCGAAATTAACGGTAATATCCTTTGTGGCAAGAGCATTGATTCTAAAAATGCAGTTGGCCATAGCATTGATGGCACTTCTTCCTTTTTCCGGACAGAATCCTGCGTGAGCACCTACACCATGCATGAAGACATCAATATGGGATATTCCTTTGCGTCTTTCTGTTATAAGTCCAAGCTTTTCCTGTGATTCAAAGACCAGGGCATAGGAGGATTTTTTAGCATATGAATCAATCCATGGAGTTGAGGCGGGACTTCCAATCTCCTCATCCGGATTGAACAGAACTGCAATTGAAAGTGAGTTAAGAATTTTCCTGTCCAAAGTGCATAAGGCAAAAAGAATTGCCAGACAGCCATTCTTCATGTCTGCGACACCTGGACCATAGGCTTTGCCGTTCTCTATTCTGAATGGTCTCTCTTTTGCTGTTCCTTTTGAAAAAACAGTATCAAGATGTCCTGAGAGCAGCAGATCATAATGATCTGTATCAGGTTTGTTGGTTGCGAACATGCCATGACCAACCTTTTCGCCAAGATCAACTTCTTCAACATGAAAACCACTGTCAGAGAACAGCTTGCAGAAAATACGGCAGACACTGGTTACTCCTTCAGGATCAGTACTGCCGCAATCGATATTAACTACCTTTTCAAGTGCTCCAAGGTAGTCTTTAAGATTTAAGATCATGAATAGGCTCTATTTTACAAAACCGCCTTTAGCGCCAGCCCATGCTGGAAGGAAAGCTCCCTTGTAGGCATTAAGAATGGTATCTGCTACAGCATCAGTCTGATATGCTTCTACAACCTTCTTAAGCTCAGGATCGTTGGCTCTATCTTTTTTAGCTGCGATAACATTGATAAGTACTGCTGCTGCAGGATTTACCTTTGGATCAATATTCTCCTGATAGATTGAATCAGTGCTTGGGTTCAGCTGTGCAGTGTAGGCATTGCCTCCGTTGATTAGAGCTGCACTGACATCAGGGAGAATTCTTGCAAGAATTCCTGACTCAGCTTCGCGAATCTTAATTTTCTTGACGTATTCTGTAATATCAGCTTTGGTTGGAGTATAGCCTTTAGAAGGATCAACCTTGATAAGTCCTGCTGACTCTAAAACCTTAAGAGCGCGACCTCCGTTGGTTAAATCAGATGGAATGGCAATGATATCACCATCCTTAATATCTTTTATGGACTTAATCTTATCCTTGTTGTTGAAGATGCACAGAGGGGTAATTATAGTGTCACCGATATCAACAATTTCGTAGCCATTGCGCTCAATGTCATTCTTTAAGAATGCCTTGTGCTGGAATGCATTAAGATCAATTTCTCCATCATGCAGTGCGCGATTTGGAGTTGCATAGTCCGAATATCTTACCAGCTTAACCTTAAGATTATCTTTCTTTAGGAGTTCATTTACTGTATCCCACTGTGCTACATAATCTCCTACTACACCAACCTTAATCTCCTTGAGATCATCTGCATTTGATGCAAAAGCGGTAATAGACAGTACAGATGCAAGAAGTATGTTTCTGAAATTGAATCTCATATTTTTACCCTATATCTTCTGATTGTAATCTAAAAAATTCGCTCTGAATAAGGATGCAACTTATTTTTGAGGCTTTCTGATAATGTATAATTCTATTGTTAATATTTCAACAAGCTAACTTAAAATGATCAAACTTGAACACATAAGTAAAACATTTACTCAGAAAAAAAGAAGAGTTGAGGCTCTAAAAGATATAAACCTTGAGATTAAAGATGGAGAGATTTTCGGAATCATCGGCTTCTCAGGTGCAGGAAAGTCAACACTTGTCAGATGCATAAATCTTCTGGAACGACCAACTGAGGGCAGGGTAATCATTGGCGATACCGAACTGACCTCTCTTGAAGACAGTAAGCTTCGCAAAATCCGCCAGCGAATCGGAATGATATTTCAGCATTTCAATCTGATGCCATCAAGAACTGTCTTTGAAAATATCGATCTTCCTTTAAAACGCACTGGTATGGAAAAGAAAGCGCGCATAAAGAAAATCGAGTCTTTACTGGAAATGGTTGATCTTTCTGATCGCCGTGATGCTTATCCATCTCAGCTTTCAGGCGGACAGAAGCAGCGTGTCGCTATTGCAAGAGCTTTAGCATGTGATCCTGAAGTCCTTCTGTGTGATGAGGCAACCTCTGCACTAGATCCGCAGACTACAGAACAGATCATAACTCTGCTAAAGGATCTTAATAATAAGCTCAATCTGACTATTGTTGTTATCACCCATCAGATGTCAGTAGTAAAAGATCTCTGTGACAGAGCTGCGGTTATGGAGAATGGCTGTGTCGTTGAGTGTGGCAGAGTCTACGATCTTTTTGCCGATCCTAAGGCTCCATTAACCAAACGTTTTCTGGATACTGCCTCAAATATTAAATCTTTTATGGATATTCTCCATCAGAAAGGCTCTCTGGCAGATATCAAAGAAGGAACAAACATCTGGTCTCTAACCTACACAGGTGAGTCTACTGGCGAGGACCTCATGACTCAGATCTGCGAGATATATAAGGTAAGAATCAACATTCTTTATGCAAATATTGACTATATAAAGGGGGCTCCTCTGGGTAGACTTGCGGTACATATCTCCGGAGAACCTTCTAAGATTGAAGAGGCGGTTAAATATATAAAGGATAAGGGTGTTAAAGTGGAGATCTTAAAATAATGAATATTATAAATACCTTAATGCCTAACTTTGAGAGGCTAGCAGAGGAATTCTACGAATGCCTGTATCAGACAGTGATTATGGTTCTTGTTTCAGGAACTATTGCCTGGGTTCTGGGGGTGGCTTTAGGGGTAACTCTGGTTGTTACCCGTTCAGGCGGAATCATGCGTAACCGACTGGTATTTAACACTCTGGATCGCTGCATAGATGTGATTCGTTCAATTCCGTTCATTATTCTTATGGTACTGCTGATTCCATTATCCCGTTTTATTGTAGGTACGGGGTCAGGTCTTGAGGGCTCCTTTGTTGCTCTGGTATTTGGCACAGTGCCATTCTTTTCTCGACAGATTGAGCAGGTGCTCTCCGAGATTGACGGTGGGCTAGTTGAGGCAGCTCAGTCAATGGGCCTGTCTCCTTGGGAGATTATCTTCAGTGTATATCTTAAGGAGAGTATTCCTGGTATCACACGTGTAACCATGATTACCTTTGTATCCTTCATTGGAATAACAGCCATTGCCGGTGCTATCGGTGCCGGTGGCCTTGGTGACTTTGCCATAAGATACGGTTATCAGATGGGCTATCGTGACATGATCTGGCTGACGGTAATTGTTATTCTGCTTATGATCAGTATCTTCCAGTTCATAGGCAATTTCATCATCAAAAAGACAACTCACTAGTTCCAGCCATGCAGATGTATCATTCTCTCGAACTGGTACATCTGCATGAAACAGTTCCAATTTCAGAAATCTTTTAAAGTTGTTTTCTTGAGTATTCCTTTCACAATTTGCGCAAAATTCAAAATTTATTTCGTATCTGTTATAATTCAAAATCCTGTAGTTTCGATTTTTTTTAAGAGCTGACTTCAATGTTCGAGAATTTAACCCAAAGATTGACCCGTACCCTTAAGAATATAAGTGGTAAAGGCCGTATTACTGAAGAAAACATCAAGGATACCTTACGAGAGGTCCGTACTGCCTTATTAGAGGCCGATGTTGCACTTCCTGTTGTTAAAAGTTTTACCAACAGAGTAAAGGAAAGAGCTTTAGGAGCTGAAGTTAATCTGAGTCTGTCTCCTGGTCAGGAGTTTATTAAGGCTGTTCATGCCGAACTTATTGAGACTCTGGGCGGACAGATAAGCGAAATCAATCTGGCTCATCAGCCTCCTGCTGTTATCCTACTGGCAGGTCTACAGGGTGCAGGTAAAACTACTTCTGCTGCAAAATTAGCTCTGTTCTTAAAAGAACGTATGAACAAGAAGGTCCTTTTGGTTTCTGTTGATACCTACAGACCTGCAGCTATGGATCAGTTAAAGACATTGGCTGTTGAGATTGGCGTTGACTGCTATCCATCTGATCCTAAGAACAAGCCTGAGGATATTGCTACTGCAGCTTTAAAAGAAGCTAAGTTACGTGCCTATGATGTAATGATTCTTGATACTGCAGGTCGACTGGCAGTAGATGAGGAAATGATGAATGAGGTTAAGAGACTTCATGCTCTGACCGATCCTATCGAAACCTTCTTCACTGTTGACGCGATGACAGGTCAGGATGCAGCTAATACTGCCAAAGCCTTTGGAGAAGCGCTAGATCTTACAGGTGTAATTCTAACCAAGGCTGACGGTGATGCTCGAGGCGGTGCAGCTCTAAGCGTAAAGGAAATTACCGGCAAGCCAATCAAGTTCATTGGTCTTGGAGAAAAGATTGTTCCTTTGGAGCCTTTCCATCCTGATCGTATTGCAAGCCGTATTCTTGATATGGGTGATGTGCTGTCTCTTATTGAAGATCTGCAGCGCAATACTGATATGGAGCAGGCTAAGAAGGTTGCTCAGAAGATTAAGTCAGGAGAAGGATTTACCTTTGACGATTTCAGAGATCAGATTGCTCAGATGAAGAAGATGGGCGGTATGTCCGGTCTTCTAGATAAACTTCCTGGTATGGGAAACATTTCAGACCAGCTTAAGGACAAAGTCAACGACAAGTCTCTTCTTCACATGGAGGCAATCATTAACTCCATGACAAAGAAAGAGCGAATTCATCCAGAAATCATCAAGGGCTCACGAAAGAAGAGAATTGCAATGGGTGCAGGAGTAGAAATCCACGAGGTTAACGTATTGCTGCGCCAGTTTGATATGACCCAGAAGATGATGAAGAAGATGGGTAAAGGTGGACTTCGCAAGATGGCTGGTGCAATGAAAGGCATGATGGGCCAGATGGGAGGCATGGGAGGCATGGGCGGAATGGGGAATTTCTTCCGCAGATAGTCCCTACTTTTCTTTTCCGTAATTCAGCTTCGTTTTTTTTCTCTAATCGAAGCTGAAATATTTTTTTTTATATTATTTATTTTTACTATTCAAATATTTCTTCTATCTTCTTTTAACACCTTGTTATTCAAAATAATTTACATATATAAATGTTGGCAGAAAATAAAATTCCAATAGTGATGTTGATCTTGTTTTTTTCTTTAAAAGGTGTAAAATACTGCAACTGTTTTTGTATGATGACTTTTCATCATGATTGTTTAACTAAATATAGGTAATGCGAAATGGTAGTCATTCGTTTACGTCGCTTAGGTGCGAAAAAGCGTCCATTTTATCACGTAATTGTTGCAGACAAGCGTTTTGCTGCAACTGGTCGTTTTATTCAGCAGGTTGGTATTTTCAACCCAATCGCTAAAGGTAAAGAGATTCGTCTTCGTCTAGATCTAGAAGCAATCAATGCTTGGATTGCTAAAGGCGCACAGCCTTCAGATCGTGTAAAGCGTCTTCTTGTTGAGAACGAGATGGGCGAAGAGGCTGTTTTAAAGGCTAAGGCTGATAAGCACGCAGCAGCTGTAGCAGCTAAGAAAGCAGCTGCAGAGGCAAAGGCTAAGGCAGAAGCTGAAGCTGCAGCATCTGAGTCAGCTGAGGCTTAATAAGCTTTGACTGATACACCGCGTCCAATGGGAGCTTTAGGCTCATCATTTGGAGTATATGGATGGATGAAGGTTCGTTCATATACGCAGCAACCTGAGGACCTTTTTGACTACTCGCCATGGTTTATACGTCAGCGCGGGGCGGAATGGCGTGAGGTCCAGGTTGAAGAATACAAGCCACATGGTAATGATTTTATTGTTAAGCTTGATGTGGCATCAACTCCTGAGGAAGCTAAGCTTTATGCAGGAGCTGAAATTGGGATTAGGCGCTCAAGCCTACCTCCTGTACCAGAAGGTACTGTATATCTGGCTGATCTTGTTGGTTGTCAGGTTATCGGACTGGAAGGTGTAATGCTCGGTAAAGTATCGAGAATTAGGGATTACGGAGCTGCTCCCTTAATGGAAGTGTCTCCCTCTGACCACCTGGCAAAGGAACGCAAAGAAAAATTCTTAATTCCTTATGTCGTTGGCCCGATTGTTAAAGCAGTTGATCTCAATGCAAAAACAATCGAGGTTGAGTGGGGCGTAGATTACTAATGTATTTTGGTGTCATTACGCTCTTTCCTGAGATGATTGACGCTGTAACTAAATTCGGCGTAACTCGAAGAGCTTGTGAAAATGGCCTAATAAAGGTCGATTGCATAAATCCTCGAGATTATACTGAAGATAAATTCGGCAACGTGGACGATAAACCTTATGGTGGTGGTCCGGGAATGCTGATGCAGGTACAGCCATTAAGAGATGCTCTTAGAGTTGCTCGAAGTCAAGCACCGAAGGATACTAAAGTTGTATGTATGTCTCCTCAAGGCGTACAGCTCAATCACTCGTTGGTCACAGATATCCACAGTTGGGGCTCTGTAATTCTTATAGCGGGACGCTATGAGGGTATTGATGAGCGTGTCCTTCAGAAGGAAGTCGATCTGGAGGTTTCTGTCGGTGACTACGTCCTCTCAGGGGGTGAACTCCCTGCCATGTGTATCATCGATGCTGTTTCAAGAATGGTTCCTGGTGTATTAGGAAACATTCAGAATGCGCAAGAAGATTCTTTTGCTCAAGGTTTACTGCATTTTCCGCAGTATACACGTCCAGAAGAAATTGATGGAATGAGAGTTCCTGAAGTTCTGATGAGTGGTAACCATGAGAAGATAAGAAACTGGCGCCTACAGCAATGTCTTGGTCGTACATATGAGAGAAGACCTGATTTGCTGAAGAATCGTGAGCTTACCAAGTTAGAACGTAAGCTTCTTGATGAATATCTTCAAGAACACGATTTAAAATAGTTTTTTTGTTTATCCTTATTAATGGAAGGTACTAAAAATGGCTAGCAATCCAATTATTGACCAGCTAGAGAAAGAGCAGATTCGTACTGATATTCCTGAGTTCAACCCAGGTGATACCGTACGTGTTGAGGTTAAGGTTGTTGAAGGTGACAAGACCCGTCTACAGGCTTTCGAAGGCAATGTTATTGCAAAGCGTAACCGCGGTTTAAATTCATCTTTCACCGTTCGTAAGATGTCATCAGGCGAGGGTGTTGAGCGTGTATTCCAGACTCACTCTCCAATGATTGCTTCTATTAAGGTAACCCGTCGCGGTGATGTTCGTCGCGCTAAGCTATACTACTTACGTGATCGTACCGGTAAGGCTGCACGTATCCGTGAGAAGATTAACTAATCAGTTAATTTTTTCTGAATATAGATCCCTTGTCTTATGGCAGGGGATTTTTGTTTAAATTCTCTATATTTTCTCATCTCAATTCTATTTCTTTATCAGCCTCATCAATTTTTAGGCCTTTTTGACTTTTGTCTTGTCTGATGTTTTTTATGTATAAGGACTAAGGCTATTGGTGTGTCTTGGTTCAATTTGTCTAATCTGAATTCTTTCAATAATTACTATTGCATTTTGTGATTCAGTGCGTTTTCAAATATTAATTAAATGATGTCATTATTGTTTTTAAGCAAAAGTGTTTTGGTTTTATTTCATGGTATGGCATTCTATTTGTGGATTTTGTCTTTCTTCAGAAGGCAGAATGAATGGCAACAATTAAACAATCATATAGGGACTACATAACTATGAAATTTAAGAACGTCATCTTAGCTACAATGTTTTTATCAACCGCTACTTTTGCTGCTCACAATGACGTAAGAACAGCTCCAGAAAAATATTACCTGAATGCTTCTGACGTAGCTGACAGCTTAGCTTTGTTACCACCTCCTCCAGCAATGGACAGCATTACCTTCTTAAATGATCAGGCTCAATATAACAAGGGCTTCATGTTGCGTAAGACTGAAAGAGGTGCTCTGGCTGCAAGAGATGCTGAGATTGATGCTAAGGGAGTATCTGCAGCTTTATCAGAGGCTTTTGGAATGAAGATCTCAAAGGATAATACCCCTCAGATCTACAAGCTAATCAGCAAGATGGTTGAAGATGCTGGTGATCTTGCAACCAGAGCTGCAAAAGAGCATTACATGAGAGTTCGTCCCTTTGCTTTTTATGGTGTTAATACCTGCAATATGAAGGATCAGAAGACTTTATCTACTAATGGTTCTTACCCATCAGGACACACTGCAATTGGCTGGGCAGAAGCTTTAGTTCTAGCAGAGATTAATCCTTTCAGACAGAATGAAATTCTGAAGAGAGGTTTTGAGATGGGCCAGAGCCGTGTAATCTGCGGTTACCACTGGCAGTCTGATGTTGATGCTGCTCGTGTAGTTGCTTCAGCTGTTGTTGCTCGTTTACATGCTAATGATGAGTTCAATGCTCAGTTAAAGCTTGCAAAAGAAGAGTTCAAGCAGAAATCAGAAGTTAAATAATATCTGATGTCATAATAGAATTAAAAAGCTCAGAATAC
>ONFP01000055.1 GCA_900317105.1 uncultured Succinatimonas sp.
GGCAGATATGCCAATGGTGGTTTATTCATTCCTGGAATCTCAGAATTTTAAAGGAAAAACTATCCATCCTTTTATAACCCATGAAGGAATGGGACTTTCTGCAATTGATCGAAAAATCGCAGAAATAACCGGTGCTAAAGTTGCACCTGCTCTGGTAATGAGAGGAACTCTGGCCCAGAAAGCAGATGAACAGACTCAGGCTCAGGTCGATGAGTGGCTTAAGCAGAATTAGGATTGTGATGTGCCAGTTCTGCTGATATCTATTATCAGCAGAGAATACAGAAAAGAAATTCCTGTCATTTGTTTTCAAAAACATGAAATTTTCTGCTTCTGATAGAAACGCTGAGTCTATATCCCAAAACGAGATCTGTTTTTGAGATAAAAATCTTAATTAAGGCTAAAATTTAAATTAGCTTGAGTATAAAGAGGACTAAGGATTTTTCATGAACATAGAACAGATAAATAAGCTTATTGAAACAGTGTCTTCACCTAAGCTATCTAAATTTGATAATAATGGTATCTCTAGTACTCTCCTTCCTGAAGGTGATTATCTGTACATGTGCATGAAAGAAGTCTCTGTAATGCTTTATATACGCTGTGAAACACTTGGAGAGAAATCTGTAGTAAATCCTGAAATGTTCGAAAGTCTGCTTTCTCTGAATATATTCGGAGGACGTTATCACAACATTAGATTAACCTATGATAGGGATACTACAGTTTTATGGTTATGTTATGACGTTATGCTAGACACTGTTACTCCGGAAACCTTTCAGTCCTCACTGAAGATCTTCATTGAGGATGCAAACAGCTTCAGAAATTTTTTAAACGATAAAATCCTTGATGTTGTTATAGGAGTCAACAGAGCTTCATTAAAAGCACCAGTTCTCAATAAGAGCACTTCAACTCCAGCAACTCAGAGTACCTTGAGTTCTATAAATACGGTTCCACCTGTTCAGTCTTCTCCTGCAAAGCTCCAGACTGTGTTTGACGAGCCTTCTACTCCCGTTGATAATGCTGCAACCGAAATTCTTCAGGGGAGAAGTTCCATTCCTGAGACAGAAGAAGATGGAATGATCAGTGTTATGGTTGCTCAGAGTATGTTTATGATGGCATAACGCAAATTATTCCAAGTCATTAAAGACATACACTCTCCTGTTTAATTCTTTCAAGAACCTTGTTGCTATTTGCTGTTAGTAGCTTTGGTTATTATCAGATTATTTGTTTTGATGCAGACTCGCAAAACGATCTGTCAGATCCTGCCTGAAAACAGGATCTGATTGTTAATCTGATTTTTGACTTTCCTAAAGTAGCCAGAGAATGACATAGATAACAACGCTGTTCAGAGTATCGGCAAACAGCGTTCCAACAATAGGAATGAGCATGAAGGATTTTATGGAAGGTCCATACTTTCCAACCAGCACCATCATGTTTGAAATTGCACTTGATGAAGCTCCAAGACCAAATCCGCAGGTTGCTGCTGATATAATGGCTGCATCATAATCTTTTCCTGTTATTCTGAATATTACATAGATAGCTGCAGCTGTAATCAGAACAAACTGAAGTATGAAGATAACTATTTGAGTAAGGTTGATTACAGAGAGCTGCCATATGGCTATATTCATAAAATCAATAGCCAGGAATAAGGACAGACACAGTGCTCCGATATAATTAAGCTCTACTGGATATACAGGGAGTTTTCCTGTTATATCTCCAATATTGCGAACAATAATGGCGACAAACATTGCTCCTATATAATCAGGAAGAACCGGACCAAAGAGTGCCAGTACATCGCAAAGCACCATGCCAAGACCCATTATAATGAGTATTCTGTAGATAACCTTCGCAAGCTTGGCAGGGAATGGAAGCTCTGGTGTTTTGTCTTTGGCTTTTTCCTTTCTGCCGGGATTTTCTTTTGATGTTTCTATATTAGCTTTAAGATTATACTTTTTAATTAGGTAACGGCCGAGAGGACCTCCAATCAGAGCCGAGGTTATAAATCCTAATGTACACATACCGTATGTTAGATTCTGACCATTCTCAAGTCTGAAATCCTCAAGTACAGGGCCAACTATTTCTGCTACACCATCTCCTCCCATCATGGAGATTGATCCTGCAGTAAGGGCATTCAGCATATCTCCTCTGAATACAAATGCCGTACCTAAAGCAACAAGATTCTGCAGAATAATAAGAACAAAAACACATAAAACCAGAATAATCATGGTTAAAAAGCTTTTTCTGAGAATCCTCAGGTCTACCTGAAGTCCAATGGTGGTAAAGAAAACCACCATACACAGATCTTCAATGGTTTTATTAAAGGCAAACACATAGCCGCAAAGGTAGAAAATGTAATTTACCAACGCAATTACCAGACCACCTATAACAGGGGAGGGAATACAGTATTCCTCAAGAAAAACAATTCGTTTTTTCAGAAACATGCCTAAAAACAGAACCACCACAGCAAGCGCTACGGTTTCAAACAGATCGAGATTTATAATTTGCAGCATAATTATTCCTTAGTCCTGTCCGGCGATAAGATTCATCTTGATAATTGATTCGACAACGTTTGTAGCCTTGACGTCAACTCCATTTTCCTTGAAGAACTCATGTGCGCCTTCATGGAAACCTATGTTATGTAAGGTCTTGCCTGCATGACGAAGCTCTCTTTGGGATTCCTCCTTACTCAGAGCCTTATTTCCTAAAATACCGTTCTTTAACAGTTCTGATACCGTATTATTTTCAAGGTAGATACTGGCCACCATTAAGACCTCCATATCCAGAGTCCTAATGTCTATACCTATATCAGGATATGTGTCTGCACTTATTTCTCTTTGTGAAAAGCAGGAGTCTGAGGAAGCAAGTTCCTGTATCTTGGTTCTAGGTAGAGACATCATACGAACCTTGTTCTCTTTGGAGAATTTAAGAAGCTTATCCGAAGGGACTCTGTCAAAGATGAAAGCTACATCAGCTTTTTTCTCTTTTAGCATTTCAAGAGCGTTATCAATATCTGTGAAATTATCTAGGTTTATATCGTGTTTTTTACTGTTAGTGTTAAATACATGTTCACAGATATGCTTTGAATAGGAGTCATCACTGCCTATGATCAGATTACTGCTGTAGATATCTGTAACTTCATCAATTAGTGAATCGTCCATGATTACAATATGTAGAGTTTTATCGTATACAGATGCAACCGTAGCGAAGTTTTCCTTTACTTCATCTCCATCGTTCAATATGTTGTAACTTTTATCTGTAAATCTGCCAATGGATTCAGCTGAAGTTTCATCTGTCTCGTTTTTTAGGGCTGTATCAAGTGCTGATCCCTCAATTAAGGAGAGATCCAGCAGAACATAGTTTAAAAGTCTGACCGAGGCTCCGGAGTTTTTGGTATAGACTGGTTTTAGTCTGATTGAACTCTGATTGCTTTCAAGCTGTTCATTCAGAGTAGCTACATAAGCCTCATACCCGCTGCCAGGCTCACCGACTCCTACTCTAAGGACGTTTTTATCCTCGTCAGAGCATCCGGTAAGGAACCATGCACACAGAAGCAATGTCAGTAATTTTTTCATAGACATCCTTTTTACCTTATCCTAATTGGCACAAAATCTTCTCATCAGAACTAAAGCTTATTCTTAACAATGGTTAGAAGTGTATTTCCATTTGCCGTCGTTTTGGATGAATAGCTCAGCATTCCGCCTGATACCAGTTTTAGCCAGTTTATATATTCAATCTTGTTTTCAGATCCCTTAAGCTCAATGCTAAAAGAAGAGAATTCATAATTCTGTTTTACCTTGTCAGCCTCTTTAGCCAGTGTCGCAGGATCGTGGGAGAACTTATCAATGACATCTTCCTTGAGATTCATTTCAAAGGTGACATTCTGAATATTACCGCTTTCTCTTGCTTCCTTTAGTTTCTGTTCAAGGGCATCATTTAACAGGCCTTCTTTTTTTAGTTTATCAAGATGCTCATCTTTCAGTCGGTTGCTTACGGTTTTATCTGTAGCATAATCAATTGCGCCGGTTATAGCAGAAACATGTATCGTATGGTAATTTTCAACATAGTCGATGCCGAGAGCCTCAATCGGTTTTGTGATGGCATCACTGACGGCAGTATTAACCTTGTCAGCTACATCATAGACAGCTTTTAGAGGTTTTATATCATCTGAAACCTTATCAAGAGTAACCTCTTTAATATTCTGAATCTTGTCAGCAAATTCAATGGCAGTAAAACCAAGGTTCATGGTCCATTTACGGTGTTTTTCAGTAATTACTCCTGAATTGTCTATAATGGTCTTGGTATCATATCCAAGACTGGTTTCAAGTTCTAATTTTCCTATGGTCGCATTGGATAACACGGCATTGACAACCGGATGATCATCTGCAAATTTCTCATCAGCATCAACTCTCTCTATTTTAGAGTTTTCCTCGATTTCTTTACCGTATGCAGCCCATTTTGCAAAGTTTCCGATATCAGCAGAGGCGTTTAACCCTCCTGAAATAGTTCCGCTGGTACCTGCCGAGGCTGATTCTGAAAGCTTAACATCATTGCTTGAGAGCTGTCCTGTGAACATTTTGCAGACAAAGACAGCAGCTTCGTCATCAGAGTCGAATTTCAGATTCAGAACCTTGCCAAATCCTCCCTTGACTCCTAGTTCAGCGGTAGCTCCGCTCGCCTGAAGCAGATCGACACTCGCCTCTACACCGACTCCAGCCAGAGTATTAGTATTGATGGTCAAAGACAGCTTGCCATCTTCATCGCGATTGAAGATTACACCGGAGTTTTTCAGAAGAGAGAGACTCAGCTTCAGGGAGACCATTCCGTTTTCTGTGAGTGTTCCTCCTGTGACAGCATCAATTGCTTTGAGTGGATCAAACTTGAAGGCCATATCCTTGCTCTTGTCCACATATTTGACTGTGTCAGGAGTGATGGATTTTATCATTTCCTTTACGCATGGAAGGTATTTTTCAAAGTTCTGTGTTCTACGCTGTGTTTCGGTATAGTTTCCCTCAAAACGGTCCACAACACGGGACTGAATTGTTGAAACAACACTGAATAGCGTGTTTTTAAGAATACTCCAGCCTCTGGCAATTAAGTGGTCGTTTTTCCCTTCAATCAGCTTGGCTCTGGTCAGCATATCCGCAAGGTTTGCATCAAAGCCTCTTTCGATGAGGGCATTTTTCATTGCATTTTCTATACGGGTCTTTTCTTCATCGCTTGTAGAATCGCTTCTGTAAGCTTCAAAAACTTCGTTTCTGCCTGAATATCCTAAAGAGGCTGCAGCATAGCTGCCAGCTAGTCTTACAATGGCGCGGACATTTCTGTCGCCTAAAAGTTTTTCTCCTAAAGCCTGAGCCTGTTCATTCTGAGATGTCTCATACAACGCAGATTTCTTTGTTGTACTGCCGACATTCTTTTTATAGTCAGATGTGAAGGAATCAGTAACTTTCTTAAGTACTCCTGTATCGAGATTTGAATTTTCTCCAAAAGCTGTTTTTAGAGTATTAAGTGTTGTTTCAAGAGGATCGTTGCTACTTGTGGCATAAGTGACCACAGCGTCAGCCTGTGCAGTGTTTTCTGCAGTCAGGTGTTTTGATATAAAATCATCAAGTTTCTTCTCAAAATCCTGTCCTTCAGCTTTTCCTAGTTCTCTCAGATCGGCACTGAACTGTGTAGGTTTGCTGTCACGAGGATCTGTTGAGGTAAATGAACTGGTGTCTACGTTCATTTTCAGGAGTTTGAGACTGTTAATAAGCTCTTTCTTCTCCTGAACTGAAAGTTTCTGATTTTCGTCGGTTACTTTGATGAACTCTCTAAGATTTTTCCTCTTAAGGCCTGTATTTACAGCCAGATTGTTAAGAATAAGATTCTTTATGGCGTTAAGATCTTTATCTTCACTGGACACAGTCCCGTTTAATAGATTATGAAGCTTTGAATCTATTTCAACCGTTTTCTCGAAAGTTAGATTTTGAGCGGCCTTTAGTATTTTCTCATCAGGCTCGCCCTTGCTCTGTATATATTTTGCGCCCTCATCCTTGGCTACAAACTGGGCGTAGCTGTCACCGTGACGCATTAGCGTAATCTCAATATATTTATTGAGCGCAAGCTTTGCTGCCTTGGTTAAAGGAACACTCTTGCCCTGAGTTGAGAGAAAATCTGTTAGTTCTGACAGCGCTTCATCACATTTTTTATAGAAATTCTCGATTTTATCATCTGAAAATTCTTTTGATGGT
Organism: uncultured Succinatimonas sp.; assembly: GCA_900317105.1. GTDB lineage: Bacteria > Pseudomonadota > Gammaproteobacteria > Enterobacterales > Succinivibrionaceae > Succinivibrio. The sequence continues at coordinate 6,228 of ONFP01000055.1, forward strand.
GGAATGGTAACCCCAGAGAGTTCAGCCAGATTTCGTTTGCCCTGATACTGATTGAGCTTGATGCTGAACTCCTTTTCTTCTGCACTGAACTTAAGATTCTCTGGATTTTTTATCCCTATTTCCTTAAGATCTTTTTCAGAGAATTTGGAAATATCATCAATAAGGTTGTCTCTCAGGGTAATAATTGTTACTGCAACATCCTGACCCTTTGGCTTATCACCTGGCATTAACCCCTGTTTTTCTAAAAGATTTGAGACGATAGGATTCTGTAGAGAGCTGTTCTTTTCCTTTATTGTATTGGCGTATTTTTCGCTCATGCCCTTATATTTTGAATTTATTCCGTCTAACAGGGCTCCCTTGTCAAGGGCAACCTTTAAAAGTTCATCTGGTGACTTGATGTTGTCAAACTGACGAACTCCGCCGGTTATAATTGATGAGTTTATAAAAGTCAGCTCTTTTCTCATTTCGTCAAGAGCAAGCTGAATCTTGCCTTGTGTACTTTCTTTCCCCAATGCCTCCAGAATATCTGTGTTGTAGTTACTCATGGCATTTAATTTATCTGTTATGGCATTGAGATTCTTTTGCTGTTCATCTTTTCTGAACAGACCTGTGGACTTTGAGATCATGCGGTCAACAACTGCCGGAGAAAGGGAGTTTTTAAACTCCTGTCTGGCATAGTAGCCTGAGGATTTTCTCTCTGGAATCAGTTCCTTGACAGGGGAGGATTCCTCGGTACTTATCGAGAAGACCCTCTTTGGAACATTGTTAATTTCTCCTTTTTCCAGCTTCTCTGTCATTTCTGCGTGATATGCACTGTGAAGCAGCGTATTCCATACTATGTCCAGGTGAGGAAGTTTTCCCGCAACTGCGCTGTCAAGTACTCTCTTAAGGGTTGCAGAATCAATATCCTTCATGTTGGAATTTACAATCTTGTAGAGGTCAAGATTGATCTGTTCATCTGCTAAAAGCTTAGGATTAGCCTTAAGCTCTTCTGGAGTTGGCGGAACAGCCTTTAAATCCAGATTATTCTGTTTCAAATCCAAAGCTGCAGCCTGTTTAACAAGATTTAAATTGAGGTATTTGCCGCACTTCTGCACCACCCTTTCATCTGAACTGTGGCATAGGAAACTACCCATTGCAGCAAATGCAGTAAAGGTACTTTTATCCTGTTCCTTGACAGAGGCAAGTTTATCTACAAAGGCATTGCCTTCGGCAGGATTGTCAAGACATCTGCTTAATCCCTCTAAAACCTCTGTTGAAAACTCTCCCATGGACTTAGGATTATTCTTAATGTCATCGGAAGTCAGTTTTCCTGAAAGCAGGGCAAAACCTTTGAAATCAAAACGGGCCTGACCCAGAACATTCATAAGTTCAGAAAAATTGTTCTGAAGCTTTGGATCGCCACTGATTTTACTCATCAGACTCCTCAGCGCTAACAGATTTGGTGTTTCTGTAAGTCCATTTACACCAAATTCTAGTTTGGTCAGATTCAGACTGATTATTTTTGCAAGTGGTTTTGAATGTTCTGGCAGCAGATGTCTGTTTATTTCATCGGCTATTTTTGTAAGCTCGGATGCAAGATTTGCATTTGATACAGGATTATCCACCAGACTGACAATTCTGGCTCCGATTCTGTCAAAGGCACTTCTTGAATGAGCATTTAGCTTGTTTAAAAGAAAGGTATTGCCGCTTGCTTCATTCTCTACTCTGGCAGCAAGGGTCTTAAGTGAACTTCCTTTTATATTTGGAGAGTCAAGATAAGACTCGATTTCATGATGCAGCTTTACAACATCATTAAACTTTGGTTCTAGCTCATTTTTGAGTTCTCTGAACTGAGCGCTGGTTTTGCTGTCAAGATGGACACATGAGTTGACTCCGCAGTATGGAGAAATTCCTGATTTTGCTGTGTTCTGTGTAAAACGCAGCTCTGTTGGTTTGAATTTGTCAGGGTTGAAGTCCTTTAAATTATTCTGGAAGCCTTTAAGATCTTCGCTACGTTTTTTTATATCCTCAAGAGCGTTATGTTTGTTCTGCGTAATTGTGTTGATCTGAGCTTTCAGCTGTTCTATGGCATCTTTACAGCTGTTTTTTACATCATCAGGCAGATTTTCAAGTATATCCAGAGCCTTCTGTGCAGTCTGGGAACAGCCTTCTGGACCTGCAGCAATATGCTCTGCCAGAGCACACTGAATTTCCTGCAGAACTGTATTTGATATTTTTCCAGATGAGTTATCTGCTGAATTTATTTGAAACTTTGCTGTCATCAGGAATGCTGACATCAGATCGAGGTAGGCTCTCTGTGCGTTTGAGGTTGAGGTCTTGTAAAGCATGCCCATTTTACTGAAATCATTTTCTTCCTTTAGAGCATCAATACATTTTTCTTTAAACTTAAGGTCGCATTCAGAGGCTTCCATCTGCATTTTCTGCAGATTGGCGTTATTGTTGCTGAATACCGAATTAACAAGAGCTTTGTTTATATTTAAAAGAAAGAATTTCTTATCAAACTGCTCAATACCTGCTGAGTTGCCACTGGTTTTAAGCTTATCAATTAGGGTCTTAAGCCTGTCTTTTGGAGATGATCCTCTTATGATATCTGCGTTATGATTTGGCTCGCTATCAATTTTCTGACTAAGTGAAATAGCATCATTAAGGGAGTTTGAGTAAGTTTTCTGGTTATTATCGACTTTCTCTTCCTGATTCTGAATATTGATTTTTTCAGGCTCAATTCTGTTTCTTATTGAAAAATCACTCATACGCTGGTCCTTATATATTTTTAATCATGCTTGTACTTTAAATCATGCCTTAAGGAAAAAAACTTAGCATAGTCAGACATGCTTAAAGTCCAGACTTAGTACATCTAAGCCTATTATTGAGATCTGAATATAAAAGTTCTAGCGTCTTTTAACCGCTTTGGGATTAAGGTCAATAACAATTACAAAGACTGTGATTTTTACGGCATGATTAACCACTTTGGTTCAGTTAAAATGTCATTTAACTTGATTAATTTTTAATTTTGGAGGAAAGTAGGTATAAGAAAAGATAATCCTATCTATATCAGAATTGAATCTTAAGGATTCCATGAGAGTATCTCAATCTTTCTGATAGCTTTGTTTCGCGGATATATTTGGTCAAACCTGTATTTTTAAAAATTAGAACTACTCCTAATTATTAGAAGATTTTTAAAGATATTTTGGGGTTTGTAGTATCAGGTTATCCTTAATTTTTATTTCTTATATATAATAATCTTAGTTAGTTGTTTATTATTTGTATTTTGAGTTTATTGAAATGTATATTCAGATAAAAAAATCAAACAATACCCAATACGTATACCTTGTTGAATCTTTTCGAAAGGAAGATGGCTCTATAGGCCATAGAACTCTTAACAAATTAGGCAAGCTTGATGACCTCCTAAAGGATGATCCGAATGCGCTTGAAAAGCTGAAGAGAGATGTTAAAGCCAAGTCTGCAGAGTTGAAAGGCGCAATCAAAAAGGATGTGGTAACACGTCTGAACTCAATGGCCAAAAGCTCGAGACTTAAAAAGTTTGAGAACGGCTTCCCTCAGGTTAACTATGCTTACGCAATCTTCAATCACATCTGGTCCGATGTTCTAAAGCTTGATTACCGTCTTAACTATCTGCAGACCAGATATCACGCAAAACTCAAATATTCTTTATCTGAAGTAATTCTCGCCAATCTTGTTATTTCCATTCTTGGTTATGATGAGGAAAACAGCGAGCTTGTATACGGCCCTGATCTGGGCTTCCTCGGATGCAACTATTCTCCAGAGCAGTTAAAGGAATATCTTGCAAACTCACAGGATATTCTGAATGAAGAGTCTCTATATATGCTGCGTTTTATTGTTAAGCAGCTTTCTGATGAATACGATATGGATTTTCTAAGCTCAACAATGAGCCAGTCCGGACTTACGCTCGATCCTGATACTCTAAGTAAACTGAAGATGTCAGGTTCAGATACAACCATCAGCAAGGAAGAACTTATTTTTACCAAGACAGCCCGTTTTAATCAGATGTCCAGCTATCTGAAACTGATTATGATGAAGATCATCAGATTCAAGCTGGAGCAGGCAACAAAGGAAAGCTACGATTATGCTGAAATCCGAACTGCTTTAAGAGAGGCTATTGTTCTTGTTGACTATCCTCTGGTTGAAGGAGAGAGCTTCCTCTATGTAAAGAGAAACAATGGCAAGAATGTTATTTTAATGAACAAGATTCTGAAGGCTATGGGTATGAGCCCTCTGTTTAATATTCAGGACAAGACTGAGCTGGGACATCGTCTTCATCTGAAATTAAAGGAAGACAGCAAGATTGTTCCAAACTTCATTATGAAAAAAATTTAGGCTAGGTAGACAAGAGGTTTATCATGAGGGTTCAGGGGTTATCTTCAGATGGTTCTTCTGCACCTGTTGCAGACAGTAAGGATGATTTAAAAACAAGAGGAGACGACTACTGGTCTAATCAGAAGAAAGAACAGTTTGAGAAGGAAATGTCTCGTAAGGAAGGCGCCGGTTCTGACAAAAACAATGGGGATTCCCAGAGAAAGGATTCAGACATGTCTTCTATGTTCTCTTCATTTGCCAAACAGGCAAGCTCTATGACAAGTTCTTCTGTTAATGCAGCTTCTCAGAGTTCGTCTGTAGGTACTCAGACAGAGCTTCAGCAGCTGGTTACATCTCTTGTTGATAAGATTCTGGTTTCTCAGCCTAGACTTGATGGCGCTCATCAGGTAATGCTGCAGCTGAATGATACTGTGCTTACTGATACATCAATTACACTGACTCGTGATGTGACCGGTATGCTTTTTGTGAATATCGTGTCATCAGATCCTCTTTCCTTCAAAAAACTTATGGCAACCAAAGATATGCTTGAGGCAGATCTTGATACTCATGAGAAGAATGCTTTCAGAGTAGAGGTTTCTTTTGACGGTATTGAAGCTGAGGGGGTTCATAACGATATCAGAGGCCTGGCAGGAAACAGCGATGCTGTTCTGAAAGACGGAGAAAATGATAATGTCTGAATCGGTTCCTTATAAGATTGAACCCCTATCTGTAGCTCAGGCTCGACTTTTCAATGCCGTAAACGCGGCAATGGGAACAGGCTCGGTCTTTAAGTTCAGTCCTTTAACCGTTTTTGATTCAGAGGAAGTTGTTAGTGCTTTCCTGAATATCAATGGTGCTGTGCTTAAGGTGAGCGCACTATCCGATGATTTTTTAAATGAGGAGCCTCTGTTACAGGATATCAATACCAGATCACTTCCTTTTGAGCTGCTGTCAGCCAGTCTTGAAATGGTATTTACAAAGGAGATAGAGTATCTGTCTTCAAAGGTTAATGCCTATATAACCTTCTGTGATCCACCGGTTTCTTTTTCATCAGTTTTTGCTTTGTACTGTACCCTGAATCATGCGAACTGTTCCATTCCTTTAAAGATCGAGATTCCAAGTGATGAGGCTGCTTTTAATCTTGCCCTGATGTTTGAAAATCTTGAGAAGACTGTAAATTCAGCTCTTGTATATAACCTTGGAGTTGAACTTGGCTTTGATATTGGCTACGTTACATTAAAAGCTCGTGATCTCAAGGATCTTTCATGCGGAGATATCCTGATTCCGGATGTTTATCTGTTTGATTCAAATCTTGCCTATGCCAAGATGGGGAACAAATGTCTGGTTTTTGATCTTGCAGCGGGACAGGGTATTTTTAAAGGCATAAAAACAGTTGCAAACGAGGAGAATATAAACAATATGAGCGAAAATACTCAAGATATGTCAACGAATGAAACCGCTTCTCAGATTGATGAAAACGGTACAATTAACACAGATGATCTTAATTTTGAGGTTGCCTTTGAAGTTGACAGAAGAACGCTGTCCTTCGAAGAGGTTTCAACTCTAAAATCAGGCTCTGTACTGTCTTTATCCTGTTCAAAGCAGTCTCCTGTAACCATTAAGGTTAACGGAAAGCGAGTAGGACTTGGCCGACTGGTTGATCTTGGAGATAATATTGGCGTTCAGATTACAGAACTAAAGAGCTGATTTTATGGGAAGTGATTTCAATCATTTTAACTTTCTTGTACTGATGGCTGTGATGGGCCTTATGCCTATTCTGGTCACAGTGGTTACCTCCTATTGCAAGATTGTTATTGTTCTTTCTCTAATCAGAAACGCACTGGGTGTTCAGCAGACTCCTCCAGGCATGGTGCTGGCTGCTCTGTCAATGATTTTGTCCGTGTTTATTATGGCGCCTGTAGGAAAGCAGATTGTCGATGATCTTGATGGAGTTGAGTTTGAAAATAAAAGTATTGTACAGATGGTTGAGGACCTGAATACTTATTCAAAGCCTCTTAAGGACTTTCTAATTGTAAATACCGATGTACGTATCACCAAGGCTTTTGTTACAGCATCAAAGAAGATCTGGCCTGAGGAAATGCGTAATTCAATTGAATCTGATAACTATCTGTTTGTCATCCCTTCTTTTGTGATTTCTGAGCTGACAAAGGCGTTTCAGATTGGCTTCCTGCTTTATCTTCCTTTTATTGCCATTGACCTGATTATATCCAATATTCTTCTGGCTATGGGTATGATGATGGTGTCACCTATGTCGATTTCTCTTCCTTTCAAGCTGATGCTGTTCGTTTCACTGGACGGCTGGCTGAAGCTTACTCAGGGCCTTATGTACAGTTACTCGTACTAGGTACTCTTCTTTTGGGAGGTGTCAGCTTTTCGACTGTATCCGTAAGTCTGACATTTCCTGAAGCCTTTTGTTCGATCTAGTATTATTTTCTTTTTTTTATAAGCTTCAGATTGCTTTTTGTGTATATATTTAAAAATTAATATTGATCTATCTCTCTGATTTCTAGATAGTTCTGTAATTAATTGTTACAAAAATATATCTACATATATTCTCTAAAAAAATCGTGCTTACTCTCACAAATGTTTTTTTTAAGTAGTTATATAAATAATAAAATAAACTATTATATATTAAAAAATAAGTAGCAATAACAACCCCCGTTTAGCGGGGGTTTCTTTTAGAACAATTTTCTTATGATTTAATTTCTGCTTCTGAAAGGTTTTACGTCTCGCTTTTCCTTTCCTGTGTATACCTGACGAGGTCTTCCGATTCTGAAGTCAGCATCATTGGTATGCATTTCATTCCAGTGAGTGATCCAGCCGATGGTTCTTGCCAGAGCAAAGATTACGGTGAACATTGAGGTTGGAATGCCGATAGCGTTCAGGATGATTCCTGAGTAGAAATCAACGTTAGGATACAGATGTCTGGTTACAAAGTATTCATCGTTGAGTGCGATCTTTTCAAGCTCTGTTGCAATCTTCAGAAGAGGATTGTTTTCGATATGAAGTGCATCCAGAACCTCATGACAGGTATCTCTCATAACGATTGCACGAGGATCGAAGGTCTTGTATACACGATGACCAAAACCGAACAGTCTGAAAGGATCGTTCTTATCCTTGGCTCTTGCGATGTATTCTGGAATTCTGTCAACAGAACCGATTTCTTCAAGCATACGCAGACATGCTTCGTTGGCACCGCCGTGGGCTGGTCCCCATAGAGAAGCTACACCGGCAGCAATACAAGCATATGGGTTGGCTCCTGAAGAACCTGCCAGACGAACTGATGAGGTAGAGGCGTTCTGCTCATGGTCAGCATGAAGAGTGAAAATTCTGTCCAGAGCTTTTTCAACAATAGGATTTACCTTGTACTCCTCACATGGGGTAGAGAACATCATGTGCAGGAAGTTTGCAGTGTAGCTCAGATCATTTCGTGGATAGACAAAAGGATGACCGATTGAGTATTTGTATGACATGGCAGCCAGTGTTGGCATCTTAGCAATTAGTCGTACCGCTGTAAGCTCACGATGTTCAGGATCGTAAATATCGAGCTTGTCATGATAGAAGGCAGATAACGCACCTGCTACACCGCAAAGCACAGCCATAGGGTGAGAGTCACGTCTGAATGCCTGGAACAGGGATTCCATTTGTGTATGTACCAGAGTATGGTGTTTTACTCTATGTACGAATTCCTGATACTGCTCTTTAGTTGGAAGTTCACCCTTAAACAGCAGATAGCATACCTGAAGATAGTCACATTTTGTGGCCAGCTGATCAATTGGGTAGCCTCTGTATAGAAGAACACCGTTCTTGCCATCAATGAATGTAATTTTTGAAGTGCATGATGCGGTGGATACAAAGCCAGGATCATAGGTAAAATAACCCTGCTTTCCTAACTCTCTGATATCAATAACTTCAGGGCCGATTGCTCCTTTAAGAATAGGCAGCTGAATCGGATCCTTACCTGGAATGATAAGGGTTGCATACTTGTCTAAAGCAGGTAGTTTTTCTTCTATTGCCATTATGATTTTTCCTTATCTTTTGTTTATTAAAAGAATGCACCAGTCATAATTTCATTGTAAACACATTCTCATAAATGTATACAGAATTGAAAATATCCGCTCTTTGCACTGTTATAGAGCGCACGCTTGTGGTTCATTTTGGCTTTCTGTTCCATATTTACTCAAATTTGTATATGCTTACAGGAATATCTAATTAAGAGTTATCTATGAAAGAAGTTATTATGGAAAGAAGAATTCTTTTAACCGAGTGCAAGGATGATGTTGGTCTGATTGCTAAGATCACCAATGTCTGCTTCCTGTTTCACATGAATGTTATTCGTCAGGATCAGTTTGCTTCACATGAAGATAACAGATTCTTTATGAGAACTGTTATTGAAGGTAACTTCAGTGATGAAAAGATTTCTGAGACTCTAATCAATACGGTTATCAATGTTCTGCCAGATGGTGCAATTGTGCGTCTAAAGGACGAGTCAAAGCGCAGACTGTGTGTACTGGTAACCAAGGAATCTCACTGTCTGGGTGAACTGCTGATGAAATCCTATTCTGGCGCAATGAATGCTGATATTGCTCTTGTTGCTGGTAATTATCCAGAATTAGGCGCATTAGCAGAGAAATTTGGTGTTCCATTCAAGCTAGTCTCCTGCGAGGGTATTACCAAGGAAGAGCAGGAAAAGAACATGATGGATGTAATTGATGAATGTAATCCTGATTACGTGATTTTGGCAAAGTACATGAGAATTTTATCTCCTAACTTTGTAAATCACTATCCATTAGGTAAGCTCATCAATATTCACCACTCATTCCTACCTGCATTTATCGGTGCTAAGCCATATCATCAGGCTTACGACAGAGGTGTGAAAATTATCGGTGCTACTGCTCACTTTGTTACCAACAATCTGGATGAAGGGCCTATCATTGAGCAGGATGTTATCAAGGTAAATCACCGTTATGATCCTCAGACTCTGGCCAAGGCAGGACACGATGTTGAGCAGATGGTTCTGATGAGAGCCGTTAACAAGGTTTTAGATGACAAAGTCTTTATTCACGGCAATAAGACTGTAGTTTTCTAAAATCATCTCTGATCTGAGCTACATAGAAAAAAGTATGTAGCTTTTCCTGAAAAGCTTGATCCAAGATATGGAGTGAAATATCCATATCCTGGATATAACAGGTCTTCCTAAGGAGCTAATCTAACAGGTGTCTGCCAGACATCGTCTTTCAGCTCATAGATAAATCTGTCGTGCAGTCTGTTCTCTCGTCCCTGCCAGAACTCAACCTTATTGAATTTAACTTTGTATCCGCCCCAGAAAGAAGGAAGTGGAATTTCTCCGTTCTTGAACTTTTCCTTCATCTCCAGAAATTTGCTCTCAAGAATTCCTCTTGCTGAAATGAGGTGTGACTGGTTAGAGGCCCACGCTCCAATCTGACTTCCTCTTGGTCTTGAGTGGAAGTATTTTAAATCCTGAACAGGGGACTGTCTTACCGCCTCTCCTATGAACATAACCTGTCTTTCCAGCATATACCAAGGGAAGAGCAGACATACCTTTGGGTTATTTTTGATATGCTGAGCTTTGCGAGAGCCAAGATTTGTGTAAAAAATCAAATTTTCACGATCATAGTCTTTTAGCAGTACCATTCGTGAATAAGGCTGATTGGTTTCGTCGACTGTGCTTACAACGACACCGTTTGGATCGTAGATCTGTGAATCAATAGCCTGTTTAAGCCATTTTTCAAAAAGATCAATAGGATGCTCGGTTAAATCAGACTCTTCAAGTCCGCCCTGAGTGTAACTTCTTCTTAAATCAGCAACATCAATCATTTCAAATTGCCTTATAAATTAAACAAAAAAATGTGATTTACTCAAAATACGTGAATTTTTGTATATATCAAGTATCAATTCTACATTTTATGTCACATTTGTTTAGTAACTATAGGTACATAATGGTAAAATCTTATTGTATAAGAAAATTATTACTTAATTGTAATTTTTGTTTATAAAAATAGTTGAAGAAATTTAGGTGCTCAAATGAATAATTATCCAAAGACCGCATTGGTCGTAAATTGCGGAAGTTCTTCAGTAAAATTCGCTATCTTAGATCCTAAAGATGGCCATGTTTTTCTAAATGGTCTTGCAGAGGCATTAGGCCTTGAAGATGCCAGAATCTCATGGAAGTTCAATGGTGGGGATAAAACAGAACAGTCTTTAGGTGCTGGCGCTGATCATAAGAAGGCACTTGAGTATCTTGTAAAGAATGTTTTAGCAAAGGATCAGGCTCTTCTGGACTCTATCGTTGCATGCGGTCACAGAATCGTTCAAGGTGGTGATATTTATTCTGAGCCAACTTTAATCAACGATGAAGTAGAAGAGAATATCAGAAAGGTTATTCCATTTGCTCCTCTTCACAATCCTGCTCACCTTTTAGGTATCGACGCTGCAAGAGCAAGTTTCCCTTCAATTCCTCATGTTGCTGTATTTGATACTGCATTCCATCAGACTATGCCTCCAAAGGCATACAGATATGCAATTCCTGAGGAGTACTACACCGATCTACACCTACGTAAGTATGGTGCTCACGGTACTTCACACATGTTCCTGTCACAGGAAGCAGCAAAGCTTCTGGGCAAGCCACTAGAGCAGACAAACATTATTACCTGCCATTTAGGTAACGGTGCTTCAGTTTCTGCTGTAAAGGGCGGAAAGTGCATCGATACATCAATGGGTTTAACTCCACTTGATGGTCTGATCATGGGTACCCGTTGCGGTAGCATTGACGCTTCTGTTGTATTCTTCCTATGCGATAAGATGGGAATGACTCCAGAAGAGGTTAAGGAAGTATTTAACAAGAAGTCAGGTATGTTAGCTGCTTCTGGTGTTTCTTCAGACTTCCGTCCTATTGTTGCCGGTTACAATGAGGGTAATGAGAGATGTAAGCTGGCTTTAGAGATGTATGCTTACAGACTTGCTAAGTTCATTGCTTCTTACTATGTTCCTCTAGGACATGTTGATGCAATCGTATTCTCTGGTGGTGTTGGTGAGAATGGTCCAACCACTCGTAAGTTTGTTCTTAAGGAGCTTGAAGAGTCATTCGGTGTTAAGATTGACGAAGCTGCTAATGAGCACGCCAAGGTATTCATGGGTGTAGACAAGCAGACTATTTCTGCTCCAGATTCATCAGTTAAGGTATTTGTTATCGCAACTAATGAAGAGCTGATGATTGCTCGTTCTGCAATGAGCTTCGTTAAGTAATTCAGTTTAGAATTCAATCAGGCGCTCGGTCTTTT
>ONFP01000052.1 GCA_900317105.1 uncultured Succinatimonas sp.
ATAGCTATTATTGCAACTGACGAAGTTGGCAACTTTTTATTTTGCAATTTTACTTTTAATATCTTTACGGGCTCTCATCCACACGGTTAAAACCGTGGGGTTTCGAGCCAACATAATTTACAATACAGTCAAGACGGGTAAAATTCAATAATTGAAATCTGCTCTCCGCCATTCAGAAGACGACAGAGAACAGCATATATAGTTACTTGAGTCGATTCTGTTTCAGATAACGTCTCATAACCTTGCCCACAGCAGATTTAGGCAGAGTTTCCACATACTCTATATGCTTAGGAACCTTGTAACCGGTAAGATACTGTCGACAATAATCAAGAACCTCTTCCTTAGTTAAGGTCCGGTCTCTCCTTACCACATAAAGTTTAATCGACTCACCGGTAGACTTGGAAGGCATACCGACAACAGCACATTCGAGAATCTTTGGATTGTGAGACAGCACATTCTCGATTTCAGATGGGAAGACATTAAAGCCCGAAACAATAATCATATCCTTGATTCGGTCTATGATTCTGATGTGGTAGTTATCGCTCCATTCAGCAATATCTCCAGTACGTAGCCAGTCATCATCAAAGACATTGCGGGTCTCAAGCTCATTATCAAAGTAGCCCTTCATCACCTGAGGACCTTTAAATTCAAGCTCACCAGGTTGGTTTGGATCCCAGATTTCCTCCCCTGTCGAGGTATCGACAATACGAGCCAGGGTTGAAGGAGTAGGCACACCGATTGTTCCTGTAAACTCAGTCTGAGTGTATGGTACCACACAGCAAAGTGGAGAGCACTCGGTCAGACCATAGCCCTCATGAATAGGTATACCTGAAGCCTTGAGGAACTGATCGGCAACACCATGCTGAACAGCAGTACCGCCACCGATGACAATACGCAGATGAGGCAGACTTACCTTTTTAAATACCTCATAATGCACGAAGGCGTTAAACAGAGTATTAACACCGGTAATAATCGAGATATCCGGATTTTTCCTGAGAGTTGCAATCAGTGTCGGGAACTGACGTGGATCAACAATCAGAATATTAGTGCAGCCTACATACATGGCGAACATCAGATTAACCGTCATGGCAAAGATATGATATAAAGGCAGAGCCGTTAAAATGGTCTCATCACCTTTTTTCAGTCTTGGTCCATACATGGCATCCGCCTGAACCACGTTGGCAATAATGTTACCATGAGAGAGCATGGCCCCCTTAGGCTTGCCGGTGGTACCGCCTGTATACTGCAGGAAGGCGATATCATCAAACTTCATATCTACAGCTTTGAAGGCAGACAGATACTTCTCACCTTCACGAAGACAATCATTGAAATAAAGCAGCGAAGAGCCATCATAGGATGGAATCAGGCGTTTTATATATCTTGCAGTAAAATTGAGGACCATACCCTTAAAATATGGCATACAGTCACCGACAGAGCAGGAAATGTAATGCTGAAGATAGGTCTGATCTAAAACCTTGAGAAGACTCTGGTTGCATTTTTCAAAGGCAACCACAATCTTGATCTTGGCATCTCTTAAAATACCCAGCATCTCATGAGAGGTATACAGAGGATTGATGTTAACAATCTGCATACCACATTTGATTCCGGCAAATACCGCTATAGGATACTGAATCAGATTAGGAAGAATAACCCCAAGCTTATCTCCCTGGATTACGCCGAGCTTCTGCTGAAAATAGGCAGCCAGACAGTCGACCCGGTGTTTGAAGTCCTCAAAGGTAATCGACGAGCCGAAGCTTACAAATGCTCTCCTTTTGGCATATCTGGAACAAACATCATCAATAAAAACCGAAAGGTTTTCATAAAGTCTAGCATCGATAGAATGCGGCACATCGCCCGGATAATTTCGAAGCCATGGAGTCTTGGGGTCTGCCATAGCTAATCTCCTTTGATCTTATTTATACCTCTGCTCAAAGTCCTTCAGGAAATCCACAAGAGCCTTTACACCTTCAATAGGCATTGCGTTGTAGATACTTGCTCTCATACCACCTAATACCTTATGGCCCTTAAGTCCTACGAGTCCTAAAGCTTTAGACTGAGCAATAAATTCATTATTTAGAGTTTCATCCTTTAATGTAAATACGCAGTTGACACGTGATCTTACATTTGGGGAAATCTTGGAAACATAAAAATCTGAATCATCTATATAATTATAAAGCATTTTTGATTTTTCAATGTTTCTTCGCTCTAATTCTTCTACTCCGCCGAGGCTTTTTATCCATTTAAAGTTCAAATATGCCATATACCACGCAAAAGTACATGGGGTATTGAACATAGAACCGTACTTGTCTAAAACTGCCCAGTCCAGAACAGAAGGACAGTATTTACGGGCATGACCGATTAAATCCTCGCGGACAATGGTGATGGTCATACCGGATGGACCGACATTCTTCTGCAGACCGAAGATAATGGCACCGAATTTTGAAACATCAATCGGTCTGGTCATAATATTTGAGGACATATCTGCAATCAGAGGCACATTGCCGGTATCAGGCAGATTCTCAAGGGTTTCGATGCCGTTTACAGTTTCATTGATGCAGATATAGGCATAGGTTGAGCCTGGAGTTACAGTCATCTTTGAAAAGTCTACATCATACTGACCGTCTGAATTCAGATAGGTACACTCATGAATGATAGCCTTGCCGTATTTTTCAGCACATTCCTTGGCAGCACAGTTAGACCAGTGACCGGTTACAAAATAGTCTGCCTGACCGTTTTCCGGCAACAGATTCAGAGGAATAGCCGCAAACTGACCGCGGCCGCCGCCCTGTTCGAAAAGCACTCTGTAATTGGTTGGGATATGTAAAAGTTCACGCAGAAGTGATTCTGCCTTTGAGGCAATATCTGCAAATTCAGCAGATCGGTGAGAAATCTCAACAACACCCATGCCGGTATCTTCAAAATTTCTGAAAGAACGCTGAGCCTCCTCCATAACTTCATCAGGAAGCATGCATGGACCTGCATAAAAATTCCAAACCTTGCTCATTTTACACTCCATATTTTCTTGTTTATGAATGCGGTAATAAAAGATATGCTTTAAGTAAAGACAGAGCATGGAACAGTAAAAATTCCATGCTCATATAAGAGATTATCTAGTCTGACAGAGAGGCTGTCAACTATTCTTGGGAATTGCCTGGATTTGCATCATTATTGACTGCTGAGTCAGCGGCTTCTGCAGCACCGGCATTGAAGATTTCCTCTTCACGCTTAAGCTCTTCCTTTTCACGGGCACGGGCCTCAGCAATCTGTTTTGCATTCTCGACAACATCCTCTGGGATGGCCTGCATTGCAACCACAGAATCACCCTGATACATGCGCATCAGAATATTACCTGCAGCATAACGACCACTTACAGAAATGTCGGCCATAGGAGATCTGATTAACTGGCCCTGATTGGTGATCAGCATGAAATCAGACTTCTCATCGGCAGTTACTGCACCGATTACCTGACCGTTACGCTCAAGGTTCTTCATAATCACGATACCCATGCCGCCACGGTTGCGCAGTGACAGAGAGGAAAGCTCCATTCTCTTGCCAAAGCCGTTTGAGGAGGCGATCAGACACTGCTGTGATGCTACTCGTTTAGGAGGAACAACCATCAGAGATACCACCTCACCGTCATCACGCAGCTTGATACCGCGGATACAGCCTGAACCACGACCAGAAGGACGGACACCGCTTCCAGAATGTCTATCAATTGAGGAATCTTCATCAGAATCATCACTCTGAGAGCTGTCAGTTTCGTCATTATCCTCTGCGCTCTCATCCTCGGCAGCATCTGTCTTCTTCTTGTAGAACTCGCAGAAATGCTGACAGTAACCGTTTGAGGTGAACAGGAAGATATCATCATCACCAGAGGAAATTTCAACTCCGATAAGTTCATCATCGTCGTTGAGGTTTACAGCCTTCATACCATTCAGACTTAAGCGGCTTACGAAGCTCTTGTAGGCACTCAGAGAGGTCTTCTTGATTAAGCCCTTCTTGGTTGCCATAAAGAAGTAATCGTCATCATTGAACTCTGAGATAGGAACCATTGCAGTGATACACTCTCCGTTTGCAGCATCCAGATTATTGAAGATGTTCTGAACCAGTGAGCCCTGAGAGGTTCTGTTCTCATGAGAATAGGTAGGCAGATCGTATACCACGCGGACAAATACTCTGCCCTTGTTGGTAAAGCACATCAGCTTGTCATGGGTTGAGGCCACGATTACCTTAGTTACATAATCCTCGCCCTTGACCTTGGTAGCAAGTTTACCCTTGCCGCCTCTTGACTGACTCTCATAGGTGGCAACTTCCTGATACTTGATAAAGCCCTGAGCCGACAGTGTAACAATCACATCACGGCGCTGAATCAGATCAGCCTTGTTGAACTTGCTCATATCATAGGTAAAATCAGTCTTGCGGGCATTGCCGAAGGTTTCACGAACCTTGATAAGCTCTTCACGTATTTCCTTCTTCAGACGCTCTGGGTTGGTCAGAATATCCAGATAATCATGAATATCAGCCAGAAGCTTCTTGTACAGATCACGGATTTCATCCTGAGCCAGATGAGTCAGTTTTGACAGCTGCAGTCTTAGGATTGATTCTGCCTGTTCAACGGACAGATAATACTTGCCGTTGACATAGCCCTTATCAGCAGGGATGCCTAAAGGCAGAGCAATATTGATGCCCTCAGGAGTTCTCTCGATAAGAGTATTGATCATCTCGCCATCCCAAGGCTCGGCAATAAGTTTAGCCTTAGCCTCTTCAGAGTTGGCAGATGAGGTAATCAAATCAATTACTCTCTGAATATTAGCCTTGGCAACCAAGAGACCTTCCTGGGTGTGAGCATCCTTCTTTGCATTCTTCAGCCAGTAGGAGGTACGTCTTGTTACCACGTTACGGCGGAATTCCATGAACTCGTCAAGGATATTCAGAAGAGTTAAGAGTTTTGGCTTACCCTTTGACAGAGCAACCATATTAATAGGGAAACTGGACTGCAGCGAGGTCTTCTGGTACAGATTGTTCAGAACAGCCTCTGGGAAAGCGCCGCCCTTAAGCACGATCTCAATCTTAACAGCATTGTCCTTGTCTGAAAGGTCGTTAACTTCCTTAACGCCTTCAATCTTCTTATCCTTCTTGCCATCCTTGCGAACATCCTTGTCGTCCTTCAGCAGATCACGAATCTGACGGACAATATCAGCCTTGTGAACCACATAAGGGATCTCATCCACAATAATAGCCTTGGCTACACCTTTCTTGTCATACTCGACATGGCTCTTTGAGCGGATGATACATCTGCCCTTACCGGTAGCATAGGCCTCACGGATACCGTCTGTACCGACAATGGTACCGCCGGTTGGGAAATCAGGGCCCTTGATACAGCCTTCCATTGACATCAGCTCATCAAGAGTAATATTAGGATTCTCAAGATAGGCAATACAGCTGTTTACAACCTCGGTCAGATTATGGGTTGGAATATTGGTAGCCATACCCACAGCAATACCGGATGCACCGTTAACCAGTAAATTTGGGAATTTTGCAGGAAGAACTGTTGCAATAGTTTCAGAACCGTCGTAGTTAGGTTCAAAATCAACAATGTTCTCATCCAGATCATCAAGCAGGGTTTCTGTAGCGATACGGGTCAGCTTAACCTCGGTATAACGCATTGCAGCAGCGCCGTCACCGTCGATATCACCGAAATTACCCTGACCGAAAATCAGACACTCTCTCATAGAGAACCACTGAGCCATACGCACGATGGTCTCATAAACTGCTGTATCTCCATGAGGATGGAATCTACCGATAACGTCACCTACGATACGGGCTGACTTTTTGGTTGGGGATTTATGGGTAACACCAAGATCCTTCATATCAAAAAGAGCACGGCGGTGAACAGGCTTTAAACCGTCTCTTACATCAGGCAGAGCACGATCCTTGATAACAGACATTGCATAGTTGATGAATGACTGTCCAAGCTCCTTGTTAAGATCTGATGGAGGAACGTTTAAATTTAGTTTTCTTACCTGGGTTGTATCAACCTCAATAGTGGAGGTCTCTTCAGAAGATTCGACAGAATTCTGTGATGATGGATTTTCAGTATTATCTGACATCAAATTTACCTTAAATTACAAATCGTATATCTGAGAAATAATACTATTTTTTACGCTAAAAATCAATGACAGACAGCCTTTAAAGGCATGATAAAACTTGAAATATCCGCCAAATTTAAGGATAATTGTCGCCGAATTTTTTTTAATTGAAAGGCAGATAATTATGTGGTTTAAAAACGTCCGTTTCTATACTGTGGACTTATCACAGTTTAAAGATATATTTCATGATGATGCAGCTATGGAGGAAACCATCTCCAAAGTAGCCTTCAAGCCTTGTGCTGCTCAGGAAACCGCAACTATCGGATTTGCTCCTTTATTCGGAAAGGATACTCCTTTTCATTTCTCCTGCGGTGAAAACCACTACTTCAAACTGATTGAGGAGAACAAGCTGCTGCCAGCCTCAGTAGTTAAAGAGGAGCTCTCTGAGATTGTTGAGGAAAAGGAGCTCGAATTAAAGCGTCAGCTGCGCAAGAATGAAAAGGATGCCCTAAAGACCGCTGTTACCGGCAAGCTTCTATCACAGGCCTTCTCAACCAGACGTGAGCTTTTAATCTGGATCAACTTTGACAAGAACGTTGTAGGCGTCAGCGCTACCTCCGCAAAAAAGGCGGAAAGAGCACTTGCCATGCTGCGTGAGGCTTTCTCAAGCTTCCCTGCCCAGCTTTTATCTCCAAAGGTACTGGTTGACTCAACCATGACCGGCTGGCTCAAGGAGAACAAGCTTCCATCCCGTTTTGCCTTCGGTTCTGATGTAACCCTAAAGAGTCCTGATGAGGACGGCGGTGTAATCCGTGCCTCAAAGGAGGATCTGATCTCAGAGGAGATTTCTGTTCACCTGGATGCAGGTAAGGTGGCAACTGAAATCGGTCTGACCTTTGATGATTCTCTGGAGCTGTCTTTAACCTCTGAAATCGCTGTTAAGAGAGTAAAGCCAACCGATATCTATCTTGAGCATCATCTGAGCGAGAAATCTGATGATGAAATTGCCGATATGCAGTCTATACTTGTACTGCAGGGCGAACTTTTAACCGAACTGTCATTATACCTACTGGAGATATTTGACTGTGAGCATAAATAAGAAACCAGAATTACTTGCACCGGCAGGGAGCCTCAAACATCTTGAAATGGCTTTAGCATTCGGTGCTGATGCCGTTTACGCAGGTGTACCTAAATGGTCTCTGCGTGTAAGAGGCAACGGTTTTATCCGCGAGGATTTTATCAAGGGAATCGAGCTTGCCCACTCACAGGGAAAGAAGGTTCATGCGGTTTTAAACATTATTCCTCACGTAAGACGTGTTGCAGCCTTCGAACGAATTGTAGATGAGATGGCTCAGCTAAAGCCTGATGCCTTCATCATGGCTGATCCTGGTCTTATTGATATTGTAAGAAACCGTTATCCGGATATTCCAATTCATCTGTCGGTTCAGGCTAATACCGTAAACGCCGGCTCTGTAAAATTCTGGCAGAAGGTTGGTCTGACCCGCTGTATTCTCGCACGCGAGCTTTCCCTGACAGAAATTGAAATGATCAAGCAGGAATGCCCTGACATGGAGATCGAGGTCTTTGCCCATGGCGCTTTATGTATTGCCGTATCCGGCCGCTGTCTGATCTCTGGTATGCTTTCACATCGTGATGCCAACATCGGTGCCTGCAACAATGCCTGCAGATACGGTTTCAAGGTTCGCAATGTTCACAGTGCCACTGCTGATGATGTAACCACTTTTGAAGCTGATGACGGAACCATTCTTTCAGCAGAGCTTGAAGAAGGCATGCATCACCCTGGAGAATGGATGAGAATGGAAGAGGATCTGAACGGCTCCTATCTTATGAACTCAAAGGATCTGTGTACTCTTCCAGTACTGAAACGTCTGATTGAAATCGGTGTAGATTCCCTGAAGATTGAAGGCCGTTCACGTTCTCCATTCTACTCTGCCGCAATTTCTCGTGCCTACAGACTTGCTATCGATGCCATCTGTGAAGGCAGAGAAATCCCGGAGGAGAGCTACACCATTGTTAACTCTATTCCTTCAAGAGGTTATACTACTGCCCTTTTAGAGCCACACAGACCTGACAAGACTCAGGATTATGAGACCAATTCTCCAAATCCAGGCAACTGGCAGATCTGTGGAGATATCAAGACTCAGGATGCTGACGGTACCCTGCATATTGATGTAAAGAACCGCTTTGAAAAGAACTCAAAGATTGCCCTGTTCACTCCTCAGGGAATGATACCTCTGGATGGCGGCTCACTGGCCAATGAAAAAGACGGCAAGGCACTGGATGTAGCCCCAGGAACCGGCTGGACTGTAACCTTAAAGCATAAAGACAAGGTTGATATTTCAAAAGCTGTAATGCTGAGAATAGACAACTAGAAATGCTTAATTTGACTTGAATCCTGCTTTCTTCAGGCAGGATTTTTTCCCAAAAAAAGCAACTTATCTTCTAATTCTGATAATTCAGATCAGGAGTCTAATCTTTTTTCTTTTCACCGTATTTAAAGATTCTTTTTCCGATTTCACAGGTTCTGTGCTCAGGAGATATAGCCGTATAATCCTTGTGAGCATAGCGTTTGGTCTCGTACATCAGCTTATCTGCCGCATCAATAAACTCCTGAGTGGATTTGAAACGTCGGTCAAACCTGGTAAAACCGGTTGAAACCGACAGCTCATATGGAGCCAGACTTAACTCCTTTAACTGACTCAGACTGTATTCAATATATCTGCAGATAGATGATGCTTTCTCCTCATTTGCAACCTTTTTTATCATAATAAATTCATCTCCTGCATATCTGCAGACAAAACAGTTGAAAGAAAGAGCAATGTTCTTTAAAAGACGGGAGAACTGGATTAAAACTACGTCTCCACTGTTATGTCCGTAACTGTCGTTAATCTCCTTGAAGCGGTTGATATCTATGAAAATCAGGAAGGTCTGACGTCTTGCCTTTTCAGGCCCCTGCATCAGATTATCAAGATATCGACGCAACTCGTTAAGATTATTGATGGAGGTAAGTTCATCTAAAGATAATCTCAAATGCTGATGAATGGTCATCAGATAGGTAAAGGTAATTACAAATACAGGAGAGACTACTGGATAATCAAACAGACAGCCAACTGTTGCCATTAAAAAAGGAAGCGTGATTGCCACATAGAATATCACGTACTCCCATCTGTAATAGGTAATCTCCGCAAGCTTCTCTTTTTGAGAATCAAGAATCGAAAGTGAGTAGAACACGCCAATGATTGAATACAGACCAATAATGGACACCACCACAAAGAAATAAGGTCCCTTAATCAGCACGCCGTTGTAAGTTAATATAAGGACCCTGCCGTCAAAAACAGAGGAAATCACAAGATATACAGTTAATAGAAACGGAATGCTTCCAAGTACAAGCAAATACTTCTTTGCTATAGAGGAAGAACCTTTGAAAAAAGCCAACATAGCGGCACTGTATACCAGCGCAAAATAGAAAATATACTTACCGAAAGCAAAAACTATAAAGAAAGTATTTATATTGTCGCACAGCATATTGTTGCTGTAAAAGGAGGAGCAGCGGTTATCAACGGAGAATCTGGCACCTATATCGAAGACTACCACCAGCATAGCCATAACCAGAACAGTAACATAAAGAGCCAGATTCTGCTCCTTACATTTCACCAGATATACAATGATAATCAGATCAACCAGCAGGCACACCGCATCAATCTGCAGGGAAAAAATGTCAATGCTATTCATTGCACACTCTCCCTGAGTACATCGTGTTTCTGTTTGTTTGCTCTTTTCTGCTCATACATATTGTTATCAGCCATTCTGATAATTTCGTTGAGACTTTTTCCTGACTGGTTCAGATTAGTAGTACCAAAGGAAAGTTTTAAACTGACTTCCGGTAGACTTTTTCTGTTCTTCTGTTGGAGAATTTCCTTTATATCAGAAATCATCAGATCGATATCCGACTCTTGGGTGTGAGAGGAGATAATTGCGAATTCATCACCTCCGAGTCTGGCAGTAAAATAATTATACTTTCTGCTCAGATCGAGCATTGACTCTGCCACCACACGTAAGGCCAGATCGCCAACAATATGACCGTTCTCATCATTGATTTGCTTGAAGTCATCAATATCAACATAGGTAAGGTACATATTTACCTTTTCGTAGTTGTTTAATACTGAGGACAGATACATTCTGAAGCGGTTGCGGTTGTTAAGTCCTGTAAGCGGATCGATAAAGATCTGATTCTCCTGTGAGGTTACATACAGAAACAGCACAGACAGAGTTGCTGCCACAATATAAATGGTATTTGAAAAGAAACCGACCTTATACTGAATACAGCCTAAAAATGTCACGAAAAAAGCTGCGGTAAGGAGTTTGAACTTAGATGAAGGATTCTCCTCATATAACAGACAGTAAAGACAGATGCAAAGGCCGGCAAACGTATAAAGCAACACAAAGATTTCAACTATATAGTAATATTCGCCGGGAACTGCCTCACCGAACAGATTAAGCTTGAAAAGCAGATTATTGAACAGTGAAATTACAGACAGAAAGCTGGTAATAATAAGCGGGAAAAACATCAGGTTTCTAACCAGATCGTTTGATAAATACTTCTGATCCAAAAATCTCCAGATAATAAGTCTCAGACATACAAATGGAAGATAGATCCAGAGAATGATCTCAACACTTACTAAAAGAGCATGTATAAAAAAAGAAAAGCTGAAAGGGAAAAAGACTGAAATAAGTTCAAATACATCAATAACCACAAGAGCAACGCCTGCAAAAATAAAATCCCGGTTAAGAGACCGGTGTTCACGAATGTATGCTCTGAGAATAATCAGACTTATTAGTATCAGTATTATGTAAAGTTCAATGGTTATTGGCATCTGAGATCTTACCTGAAGGATTCAGACAGAGCTTCAGCCTGATTTTTATAGGTCACATCCCTGTCCTCTTCTTTCTTATCTTTCTTTTTATTATTCTTAAGTTCGCTTAATTTCTTTGCCTTAAGCTTATACTCTGCTACAGAAGACGATTCTTTATTATCTATTTTCTTTATTGGCTTGTTGTGAGAGATACTATTGAAACTCGATGCAAGGGATTTCTCAGAAGCCTTCTTATCTCGTCCGCTCTCCTTCATAATGATCTTTCCCCTTTCTCGGGCGACATCCTGATTGTAAAGGTAACGACCTTCTTCAAGGAGAGGATCTGGGACATCAACATGATTGCGGTTGATTACAGCCTGTTCAGCATTATCCTCAGCAATTGATCTTAAAAGATTCTGCTTAGGAGAAAGCGACTTATTGTTTTTTAGGAGATTATCGTGGTAATTTTTTGCCTGAGAGATAACATCCTCAAACATTTCTGTCTGATTGGAGGCCTGTTCACTGTCAGCATCGTCATCCTTATCCTCAGTATCAGCCTCGACATCTTCGGATTCTGCATCCTGAGAAAACAAAACCTTAGCATTGTCCTTTTCAACCTTCTCAACCGGAAGCTTGGCAAAGACAATACCGTTTATTCCCAAAAGAAAGAAACTCAACAGCATAAGCTGTTTTATAAAATTAGTATTCATAGGATGAAATCCATTCGGCTCACATATTTAAATTATGTGTGAAAATTTGAATGCTGTAAGTGAGCATTGTTGCAAAAGCGCAAGCGCATTATGCCTGTTGTACATTATCTTTTACATTATTTATCAAACCGCTTATTACACAATGCTCCCCAACAAGGCAAATCATATCCAACACCTTCATTTTCTGCACTATTTAGGAACAAAAATTTTAAATCAGCAAAGAAAAGCATTTTCAATAGGACACAAAGTATGTAAAATCGAAAGACGATATTTAAAACAAGGATGTTTATCATGAGTAAGATAATTAAACCAATTGATTACAAGCCAGCAATGGACAAACTTCAGACAGAGAAAGGAATCAAGATGATTAAGGATTTCTTTCAGCAGAATCTGTCTACCGAGCTAAAACTGCGTCGCGTTACCGCCCCTCTGTTCGTATTAAAGGGTCTGGGAATCAACGATGATCTGAACGGTGTAGAAAGAGCCGTTACCTTCCCGGTTAAAGATCTGAACGACGCTCAGGCTGAAGTGGTTCACTCTCTGGCAAAATGGAAAAGATTAACCTTAGCAGAACTCAAGACTGAGCCAGGCTACGGCATTTATACAGATATGAATGCGATTCGTGCTGACGAGGAACTTGATAATATCCACTCCCTGTATGTCGATCAGTGGGACTGGGAACTTGTTTTAAATAAAGATGATCGAAATTTAACATTCTTGAAAAATATCGTTAGAAGAATTTACGCTGCAATCCTGAGAACCGAATACTTAGCCTGTGAAAGCTATACACAGCTAAAGCCATTCCTGCCTAAGGAAATCACCTTCGTTCACACTGAAGATCTGTTGAAGATGTATCCAGACAAGACTCCAAAAGAGCGTGAGCATCTGATCGCCAAGAAGTATGGTGCCGTATTCCTAATCGGTATCGGTGCCCCTCTGTCAAATGGAGAAAAGCACGATGGCCGTGCCCCTGACTATGATGACTGGTCAACTCCAAATGAGGACGGCAAGATTGGTCTTAACGGTGATATTCTGATCTGGTATCCAATTTTAGACAGATCAGTAGAGTTATCCTCAATGGGTATCCGTGTAGATATTGCTGCAATGGAAAGACAGCTTAAGGCTGAAGGTCAGGAACAGCGCAAAGAGCTGTTCTTCCACAAGAAGCTTTTAAACAACGAACTGCCACTTACCATCGGCGGTGGTATTGGTCAGAGCCGTCTGTGCATGGTATTACTGCACAAGGCTCATATCGGTGAGATTCAGGCAAGTATCTGGCCTGATGATTACAGAGCTGAGTGCAAAAAGCTTGATATGAATCTGATTTAAGATTATCTGTCAGGGAAAACGAAGGCCAAAGCTAAAACTTTGGCCTTCTGCTTTTTTAAAGAGGAAAAAATAAATACTTTCTTATTTGAGCAGATCTTCAGAAGTTTTAGCTTCCTCCAGAATCTTCTCGCTCTCACTCTTATCCTTTTTCTTCTTATCTTTGTTAATCATCATGTTCTGATTAACCCACTTAGAGAACTGCTTGGCGGATTCGGTTGCTTCCTGTTTCTCAACAGTCTCTTCATGAGACTTTGCATAATCCAGCTTACGCTTTAACTCCTGCTCCTCTTCATCCAGACCTTCCCTGTTCAGTTCTGAATTACGACGGATTGATCTTGCACGCTTAGAATCAGCTCTGTCGCGCTTGAGCTGTTCTCTCAGCTTTGAACGCTTCTCATCGAGCATAGCTTTATCAACAGCAGAACCACCAGAACTCATAGCGTGTGAAGAGGCAGAGGCAGAGACTGAGGATGAGGCAGAGGAATCAGACTGTGCAGGAGCTGAAGACTGTGCAGGAGCTGAAGACTGTGCAGGAGCTGAAGACTGTGCTGCACCAACATCTGAAGAAGTATCCTCTTCATCATCAAGATTTATCTTCATTACTGTAGAGTCATCAGTAGGCTCTTCCGCATAAGTTACAAAACTTAATTCACAGAATAAGCCAATGAAGAAATATGTGAGAATCTTATTCGACCAAGATCTTCTCATTAGATAAAGCCTTAAACACAATTTAATCCAACCTTATAAGATTAAGTATAAGTAATGAAATTGTATTTAAATGATAAATCGCCTTTTTTTTAAGAAAATTATTCAAAAATGTGGAAAGGATTACATTTGAAACAGGATAAAGAATAAAATTACCCCTGAAAATAATCAGTTGTGTGAGGAAGGTCAAGAAAACAAAAATAAGGAAAAAAGCCTAATCCAGATTCTTAACCATATTCTTTCTGGTCCA
>ONFP01000049.1:0-12613 GCA_900317105.1 uncultured Succinatimonas sp.
ATTTCCATAACCGCCTTCAAAGCCGTTTTCCAGAGCATAAATACCGTAGAAAAGAATATCCCCCATGGAGCGACCAGTTTTGTAATCTTCCATCTTTTCAGGATGGTAACCAAGATAAACTCCATTAATATCTTTGCCTAAAGTTACAATATCTCCCTTTTTAAAAGGCATTGGGATACCGACATACATTCCCTCAATACCAACTCCGTAGGTTTTACAGTTATGGTCATAAACATAGATATTCATCAGATCAAGATTTTTTGAAAAAAGACAGTAGTTAGAATCTGACAGGTAGTTCTCTCCATTTCCTTCCTCATCATCATCGAAAGATAATTTATCGATGCGTAACCTATCCTCAGGATCCATGCTATATTCCTTTGAATAATTACGTATGGCATCAAAGCATGCCTTATAGGATTTAAAACATTCTATAGGCTCTGGCTCTAATTTCCCCTTATGCTGAACTCTTGCCTGATAGAAGTATCCACGGGTATCAGCTTTCATGAAGGCGGTCATGTTTCTTACATCACTTATATATCTTCTGATAAATTCATGGGAGGTAAGACCAAAAGTTTCCTGAAAACTCATATCGGTAATGGAAGTTAAAGGTAGAGCATCTGAGGATTGAAGATATTCCTCTAAAGACTTTACTTTCTCATCAACGCTAATAAACGGGCAGGTTAAGACTACAAAAATTACCTGATCGGCACTAAGTTTGTAGTCAATATCGTAAAGATACTGTCTAATATCTTTTGAGTTAACATACCTTATAAAGTCCATACTGAACCTCCGCATTTTTCTAATAGAATAAAAGAGGTTCATTCCAGATCCTGATAGATACGATGAAAATGACAAAAAAAGAAGAGCGTTTAAGAGGAAAATTTATCTTATTGATTTACTGATTATTATGATTATAATAAAAGACAAGGGAGTCAGAACTTTTTTTCCTTCTCCCCTGTTTCGGTGATTCTAATTTACCATGCGTTTGAAGGCAATAACAGTAAGATTAGAACCACGATAATAATTAAGGTTTTCATAGTTGATTCCTTAATTAAGTTATTACACAGTTCTAAACTTCTTTTAGAGCCATTTCGCAGATGGCTCTAAAGTTTAGAACCACCTCTGCAAACTCTCGTCTGCATTAACCTTATTTTATCACATTAAGAAAATCTCGTTATATTGTTTTCTACGATTTTTCATTAAACAACATATAGTTAATTATACAATTTTATAAAAATAGCAAATAAAAACTTGTCAGAAATTATCAAAAAAAAATTAAAATCTTCCAGCCAGAACCTGTGCTTTGAAGAGACAGATTTTAACCGAAAGATTTCTAATTTAAATTGAATGCTTAACTAGCCTATTAGTACAGAATTCTGCACTTTAGAGTACCTTCAATGTTACGCAGTGAAGGTACAACCTCCTGAGGCTTGTCAGAGTGGATATCCATAACCACATAACCGATATCAGCGGTAGTCTGCAGATACTGAGCTGCAACGTTGATATTCAGCTTGGCAAAGGTTTCGTTGATCTGACGCATTACACCAGGTACATTCTTGTGAACGTGAAGCAGTCTTGAAACATCAGCTCTCTTCGTTGGAAGAGATACCTCAGGGAAGTTAACAGCGGTAAGAGTGGAGCCATTGTCTGAATACAGAGCCAGCTTCTCAGATACCTCAGTACCGATATTCTTCTGGGCTTCTTCAGTACCGGCACCGATGTGAGGAGTCAGAATTACATTGTCAAACTCACGCAGAGGAGTTACAAATTCCTCACCGTTCTTTGAAGGCTCCTTTGGATATACGTCCACAGCTGCACCTGCAACCTTACCTGAACGCAGAGCTTCACACAGAGCTTCAATATCAACAACTGTTCCACGGGATGCATTCAGGAAGCGAACGCCATCCTTCATCTTGGCAAACTGAGCCCTGGAAATCATGTTCTTGGTGGTTGGCAGCTCTGGTACATGCAGAGTAACAATATCAGAGTTCTCAAGTAACTCATCTAAGGTATTAACCTGTTTTGCATTACCAAGAACCATCTTGTTTTCTACATCATAGAAAAGAACAGACAGACCTAAAGCCTCAGCCAAGATACCAACCTGAGTTCCGATATGACCATAACCGATAATACCTATAGTCTTGCCACGAGCCTCGTGGCATCCGGTTGCAGCCTTGTTCCAGCCGCCGCGGTGCAGAAGAGCGTTACGTGCTGGAATGTCACGTAAAAGCTGTAAGTACTCACCGGTTACAAGCTCAGCAACAGATCTGGTGTTTGAGAAAGGTGCATTGAATACAGGAATACCCAGTGCAGCCGCGGCCTCAAGATCGACCTGATTTGTACCAATACAGTAACAGCCGATTCCGATCAGTTTCTTAGCATGCTGCAGAACTTCAGCTGTTAAATGAGTACGAGATCGGATACCGATAAAATGAACATTCTCGATAGCATCTAAAAGCTCCTGACCATCAAGAGCCTTTTTCTGATACTCAACATTTGTATATCCAGCTTTGTTTAATGCATCTACAGCACTTGGATCAACGCCCTCTAAAAGAAGGATTTTGATCTTTGATTTTTCTAAAGATAATGAAGGCTGCATGTTAACCTCTATGATACATACTTATTAAAACAAAATGCCCGTCACATGGCGGGCACTAAATTCCTTTGTTATTTCTTGTTACGCTTTCTGCGCTCTAAAACGGCTTCATTCAACATCGCACAGATCTGCTCTGTATCTTCCATTCCGATGCACGCATCTGTAATTGACTGGCCGTACACAAGATTTCTTAAATCCTTAGGCAGATCCTGACGTCCCTCAACAAGATTTGACTCAAGCATCAGACCAAAGATTCTGTTGTCGCCAGAAGCAACCTGCTGGGCAACATCACGAGAAACATCAACCTGCTTCTTGAACTGCTTGTTAGAATTTGAGTGAGAAGCATCAATCATAACCATTGGCTTCAAACCGGCCTTTTCAAGAGCCTGACAGGTTTTCTCAACGTCCTTTGAGCTGTAGTTAGGCTCTTTACCGCCACGTAAAATCACATGACAGTCATCATTGCCCTTGGTGTGAACAATTGCAACATGGCCCATCTTGGTAACAGACATGAAGGTGTGCTCATTCTCAGCAGCAATGGTTGCATCAATTGCGATCTTTACGGATCCGTCAGTAGCATTCTTAAAACCGATTGGACATGACAGACCGGAAGCCAGCTGACGATGCAGCTGAGATTCGGTGGTACGTGCACCAACAGCGCCCCATGAAATGAAGTCGTCAATGTACTGAACAGTGATAGGATCCAGAAACTCAGTAGCTGCAGGCATTCCAAGACTGTTGATGTCACAGAGAAGCTTGCGGGCAATCTTCAGGCCCTGATTGATATCATGAGAATCATCCAGGGTAGGATCGTTAATTAGTCCTTTCCAGCCAACAGTGGTACGAGGTTTTTCAAAGTAAACTCTCATTACAACCACCAGCTGATCCTGATACTTCTGACGAAGCTTCATCAGTCTGTTTGCATAGTCAATAGCAGCTCTGGTGTCGTGCACAGAACAAGGTCCTGCAATCACAACCAATCTGTCGTCTACACCGTTGAAAATATTGTGGATCTCTCTTCTTGTCTGATCCACAACGCTATTTGTGAAATCTGTTGCCGGAAACTTTTCAATCACGGCAATTGGGGGAATTACCTGGTACATTTCGCTGATTCTCGTATCTACGATACCATGCCCCGCTTCGTTAGGCGGGGTAAGGTTCAAATTCTTGTCAATAGTCATATAAACCGCCTAATTATCTAAAGTTGTAAAATCGCCAATAATAATAGTTAAAAGAGGTCTTTGAAGCTGAAGTATTACTTTGCTTAAATATGCTGCCTGGAGCACTCCCTTTTAAAAATATATTATTAGTATTCACGATTTTCTTCCTAAAAATTACATATCAAAATATTATTCCGAGGCAAACCTTACAATGCCTCATTCATAAAAGTTCGTAGTTCATTATAAATACGGATTGAAAATTTATTCAAGTAAAATGGGGGTAAAAAAGCGAGGAAAATTTTAGTGCTCAGAATTTGTGCAATGCCCAATATATGTGCAGAAAATGGCTATTTTGCAGTTTCCCTGGAAAAAAAACACTAAAAACAGAACTGTTTAATAAAATTTAGAACAGATTAGAGACAAAAAAGGATGACTTTACAAAGAGATAAGTCATCCAAATAACAAATGGAATTCTAGATGTCAAGAACAAGAGTTACAGGACAGTGATCAGATCCCAAAACATCATTCTCAATACGGGCATCCACGATATTGTTTTTAAGTTCCTCTGAAACAAAGAAGTAATCGATTCTCCATCCGATGTTCTTTGATCTTGCGAAGGTTTTATAGGACCACCAGCTGTAGCAGTCTGGCTTGTCTCCATTCACATGTCTGAAGGTATCGACATAGCCAGCCTCAACCATCCTGTCAAGAAACTCGCGCTCTAAAGGCAGGAATCCGGTATTGGTCTCATTGGTCTTAGGACGGGCAAGATCAATGGGCTTATGGGCAATATTGAAATCACCGCAAACCACAATTGGTTTATCCTGTCTAAGTTTCTGAGCATAATCAAAGAAACAGTCAAAAAAGCCCATCTTATAAGGCACACGCTTAAATTCACCGGTAGGTCTGCCCTTCTCATTTAAAATAGCGGCTCCGCCATTTGGGAAGTAGCCATTGAAGAAATGAAACTTTTCAAACTCAAGATGAATGATTCTGCCCTCTCCCTGAAATTCAGGATCAGGAAGCTCGTATTCAACAGAGAGAGGCTTTAACTTCGAGAATACAGCTGTACCTGAGTAGCCCTTTTTGACCGTTGAGGAACAGAAAAAGCTCTCATAGCCAGACTTTGTCTTCAGAGCATCATCAAGCTGATCTACACTGGCCTTGGTCTCCTGAAGACCAATCACATCATAGGTAGAGTTACGGAACCAGTCGAAGCCTTCCTTTGCGGCAACCGCTCTGATGCCGTTAACATTCCAGGAACTTAGGGTAATCTGCATATCAGTCCTTTACAATCTCATCAATTCTGTTGTCGTTATCACCGCCGATGGCAGTCATAAGAGCCATAGTGGACTTGAGGTTGTTAAGCTTAGCCTCAAGATAGGAAATCTTGGCATTTCTCATAGTATCGGCAGAGGTTAAAAAGTCGGTTAAAGCCACCAGGCCGGATTCATATCTTACCTTATAGCGTTCATAATTACGTACTGCAAGCTCATAAGCGTGCCTGTAAGTCATAAGAGATTTCTGATAGTAGTCAACATCAGAGATATCATCATAAACTTCCTGAACCGCCTTGACGTAATCAGCTACAAAAGCGATGTTAGCAAGGTCGATATCCTTAAGCGCGCTCTTTTTCTGCTTTGAAAGCTTGTTGAAGTTTAAGAACGGAAAGGTTACAGAAGAACCTAAGGCGCCTACAGGATTAGCAAGAAAACGGCCTATGGAACCGGTATCTCCGGTGGTGATACCCGCTGTTAAGGTAAAGTCAGGGAAAAATGCCATTTTAGCTTCATTGTAGTTGGCATAGGCTTTTCTTAAGGTGGCCTCATCCTTCATAAGATCAGGACGTCTTGCCAAAAGCTCTGAAGGAACAGACAGCGAGAAAGCAGGAACCACAGAAGTATCCAGAGATGCTATTTCAAAATCATGATCTGCTGTTGTACCCAGCATGGTTGCAAGAGCAGTTCTTGCTTTCTTAAGATTGTTTCTACGGGTATCAAGCGTTGCCTGAACTTTTAAATGGTTAATATGAGCATCATCCACATCCAGAGAATCAGCAGCACCTGCGGAGAATTTGTTCTGCACCAGGGCAAGACGCATCTGAGAGTCCTTTAAATCCTGCTCACCGATGGCAACAGCCTCCTTTGCATACGCATACTGCCAGTAGGCTGCAGCAGTAGACTCGACTACAGTCAGTCTCATGGCAAGATAATCATAGGCAGTTGCCTGATAGTTTGCAAAGGCAGCTTCATCAGCGGCCTTTAATTTGCCGAATAAATCAAGCTGATAGGACAGAGAGAAGTTTCCACTTGAACTCTTATGAGTTGAGTCATGATAATCGAGAGCTCTCTTTGCAGTTGAGCCTATTGATGCAGATGCGGTTGGATGATTGTCGGCTGCCACAATATCCACATTGATAAGAGCCTTTTCTACATTTACATAGGCGGTTCTCATATCAAAATTGTTCTTAAGGGCAGACTCCATCAGAGTATTGAGATGCTCATCCTTAAACTGTTTCCAGTAGTCAGCCTCAATTGGAGCACCAACAAAACGGTAAGCATCGTGGTAGGATGCCACCACCGGAAAATCAGGTGCCTTATAATCGGTAAAAAAGAGACTGCAGCCGCACAGACAGGCACTCATACATACAACAGAAAGCTTCTTTAACATTTACAGACCTCTGAGGGTTTCTTCCAGATATTCACGCCAGTCAGGCAGATTTCTGCGGAAGGTTTTTGCAAAACTGTCACAGTTCATGCGAGAATCAGCAGGTCTTTTAGCCTTGGCTCCAAACTCTTCTGAAGTAATAGGCAGAACATTGACGTCATGACTGATAATACCGATGGATTGAGCCTTGTCGAGAATAACTCTGGCAAAATCATTTCTTACAATTTCAGGGTATCCGCAATAGTTATAGATACCGTAAGAATCAAAGTCTTTGGTTAAAATGGAATCAGCAATAAAACAGATATCATCAGAAAGAGCTCTTGCAGGAGTTGGATTACCAAGCTCATCACAGACAACCTTAAGAGTATCTCTTGAAGAGGCAAGATTAGCCATGGCTTTGACAAAGTTTTTACCGTAGCGGCCAAAAATCCAGCTGGCACGCAGAATTACAGCACGACAGCCACTGTCAAGAATAAAGCGTTCTCCAAAGAGTTTTGTCTTACCGTATACACAGCGGGTATTTAAGGACTCTTCCTCTGTGTGCGGTCCGCTTTTGCCGTTGTCATAAACATAATCTGTAGAAATATGAATCAGAGGAATATCTCTGCTGAGACACTCTGCTGCAAGATTTTTCGGACCTAAGGCATTTACAGCATAGGCTGCCTTTTCCTCGTCCTCTGCCTTGTCCACCGCGGTATAGGCTGCACAGTTTATTACAAGATCAATCTGTGTAGAATCAAAAAGTGAGGTGACCTCATTATCTGAAGTGATATCAAGCTCTGCATGACCACAGGCAATAACTCTATATCCTAAAAAAAGCAGTCTTTCACATACTTCAAGACCAACCTGACCTTTTGCTCCGGTAACAAGAATCTGTTTCATAAAAAAACTAACCTATTTCTTTGATTTTGTATTTCTGGTTTTTGACATTCTCTTAACAAGTGCCTCCACTACCCTATAGGAACTGTTGAAGGCATCAACAGGCAGACACTCGTATGGTCCATGACAGTTAAGACCTCCGGTGAAAATATTCGGTGTTGGAAGTCCCTGACTGGAAAGATTTGAGCCGTCTGTTCCACCGCGTACACGGTTTAAAACAACCTTCACTCCAGCATCCTTAAAGGCCTTGGTGCAGATATCAAGGATCTCCTGATTCTGCTTTAATACCTCTTCCATATTGGAATACTGGAATTTAAGATCCAGATCAACTCTCCCCTGACCATATTTGTTATTTAAAAATTCAACTGCTGATTTTACAAAATCAAGGCGCTTTTTCATACCTTCATCAGTAAAATCACGAATAATCATTTTCAGTTTGGCGCGCTCAACCTCGCCCTCAATTCCATGAACATGATAAAAGCCCTCCTCACCTCTGGTGTTCTCAGGCTTTTCATCCCTTGGCAGCATTGAGATAAACTCAGTTGCCAGAGTAATCGCATTTACAAGGTTCTTGTAGGCAACTGCAGTATGAACCGCAGTACCGTGGAAATTTAAAATAGCACCATAGGCATTGAAGGTTGCAACATCCAGTTCACCTAGTTCTGTACCATCCACAGTGATTCCGTAATCACAGGCAATATCCTTTACATCAAGATACCTGGTGGAAAGACCTATTTCCTCATCAACAGAAAAGATGATCTTAAGAGGACCGTGCTTTAGGCTACTGTCGGTTTTAAGATTACGCAGAAGTAATAAGAGACAAGCAATTCCGGCTTTGTCATCAGCTCCAAGAAGAGTTGTACCGTCAGTGACAATGATATCCTCTCCAATGTGGGAGCTTAGTTCCGGACAGAAAGAGCTGGTTATTGTAAGACCGTTATCAAGCTTTATGCCCTCACCGCTGTACTTTCTGACAAGTCTTGGTTTTACATCAGCACCACTGCAGTCTGGAGCAGTATCCATATGAGCAAGAAGACACAGTGATTTTGCTTTTTCACAACCATCCGAGGCAGGAATTTTCACTGTAATCACTCCGTGCTCATCCTGCTTTGAGTCATAGCCAAGCTCTGATATGGTCGAGGAGAGATAAGCTCCGAAGCGAAGCTGCCCTACTGATGAGGGAACTGTTTTGGAGCTGCCGTCAGCTCTGGTGTCAAAGGCAATCAGATCTGAAAAAATCTTAACCAGAGGATCAACTCCGCAAAGATTGTCAAAGTCCTTTGAAGTTCCTGTCTGCATTATCTTCTCCTTATTCTCTATTCACGTGCCAGCGCATCAATTGGGTTAAGTCTTGCGGCTGAACGAGCAGGCATGTAGCCAAACACAATTCCTATTATAGACGAAGTAATCACTGCAACCACAATTGAGGTCACAGAGAAGGATAAAGGAATTGCAGGCATTACAATCGACAGTACAAAGCCTAAAATCATTGAAAAAATCACGCCTAGAAGACCTCCGATGATACATACGGTAATCGACTCAATCAGAAACTGAGTCATGATATCGGAACGTCTGGCGCCAACTGCCACACGGATACCGATTTCACGGGTTCTCTCGGTTACAGATACCAGCATGATGTTCATCACACCGATACCGCCAACCACCAGAGAAATAACCGCAATCGCAGAGATTAAAAGCGTAAAGGTTCCTGTAGTCTGAGAGATAGACTTCATGATGGTATCCGAGGACTGCAGGAAGAAATCCTTGCGGCCGTGTCTGGTCTTTAAAAGATTGGTGATGGAGGCCTCGGCAACTGCAGGAGAGAATCCATCCTTGGTTCTGACAATAATAGATGAGATATAGTTCTGTTTGATGATACGGTTCATCAGTGTGGTATATGGAATATACACATACAGATTGTCAGATGGTCTGAAGGCAACCTCCTTGTTCACCAGCACGCCAATAACTGTAATAGGTTTTCCCTTAACCAGAATTCTCTTGCCGATTGGATCCTCATAAGGGAAGAAAGTCTTCTTGGTGTTGTAGTCAATAACTCCAACCTGAGGGGACATCTCTGACTCATCCTTGCTGAACATTCTGCCCTTGTCGATCTCCATGCCGTAAACACGGAAATAATCCTCACTCACACCATACACAGTAACACTGGCCTCAACGTTCAGACGGTTTACAGTTGAGGAGGTTTGTACAGTTGGAGAGGCAGAATCACAGTAAGGCTGACCTTTTAAGGCCTTGAGATCTTTAACGCTCAGGGTACGAACCTTTCCTGAACGCATATCGCCCATTTTCTCTCCGGGCATAATCGTAATGGTGTTTGTACCCATAGAGGAGATATTCTCAATAACCTTATCCGAAGCACCGCGGGCCAGTGCCACAACACATACTACCGACATAATGCCGATAATAATGCCAAGCATGGTTAAAATGGTACGCATACGGTTAGAGATCATGGCTCTGATAGCCATAACATAGGCTTCACGGAAACGGTCAAAGTAGGCGTGAAAGGAGTTGATCTCATCACCTAGAGAAATATCCTTATGCTCAGCTGTATCCTGATGGTCAGCAACTGACTCATTGATGCTGTCTGACTCCACATTACCGTCCTTGATGGTAATAACACGGTGAGCATGAGCTGCAATCTTAGGATCATGAGTCACGAGGATAACAGTATGTCCCTGTGCATTTAAAGAGGTCAGAATATCCATAACCTCAGCACCAGATTTAGAATCCAGAGCACCTGTAGGCTCATCAGCCAGAATAATCTGTCCACCGTTCATTAAGGCACGGGCAATGGAAACTCTCTGCTGCTGACCACCTGAAAGCTGAGAAGGCTTATTAAGAGTCTTATCCCCAAGACCTAGTCTGGAGAGCAGTTCTACTGATTTTTTAGAACGTGACTCTTCCTTGATACCAGCATATATGGATGGTACCTGAACATTCTCCTGGGCATTAAGATGTCCTAAAAGATGATAGCGCTGAAAGATAAAGCCGAAAAAATCTCTACGCAAAGCCGCCAGTTCATCCGGAAGCATATTAAAGGTATCATTGCCGTCTACCTGATAGCTTCCTGTGGTTGGAATATCAAGACAGCCGATGATATTCATAAGCGTGGACTTGCCTGAGCCTGACGGACCGACAATGGCCACCAGCTCTCCCCGGTTTATGGTAAGGTTGATGCCGTGAAGGACTTCAACCTTAGCCACACCGCTACCATAGGATTTGGTAATGTTCTCAAGTTTAAGAATAGGCTGAGGCATTAGAATGGACCTCTTCTGCGTCTACCGTTCTGTTCTGCTGCAGCTTCAGCTGTCTTAACATCATCACCAATCACAACCTTATCATCGGAGGTCAGGCCCGAGAGCACCTCTATGTACTGATCGTCCTTAAGTCCGGTTTTGATGGTTTTCTCAACCACTGTGGAGGAATCTTCTAGTACATAGACTGTTGCCACATCCTCGCGGGAGGAACGCAGAGTTGATAATGGCAGAGCCAGAACACCTTTCTTGTCAGCAATATCAATCACCACATCTGCAGTCATATCAATACGCAGTGTTCTGTCCTTGTTCTCTGTAAGAATATCTGAGTTGTAGTAAATTGCAGTAGAAGAACTTGAGGATGAAGAAGAGCTTGATGAGGAGGAGGTACTTGAAGACTCATAGCTTGATGGAGCAGGAGCTATGGACTCAAGAGTACCCTTAAAGGTTCTGTATGGAAGGCCTAAAATCGTAAAGGTGCATTCCATGCCTGGCTTTACATTAACCACATCTGCCTCGGAAATCTCAGTTTCCACCTTCATGGTATCAAGATTTGCAAGTCTTAGAATAGTTGGTGTGGTCTGATTGGCGTTAACAGTCTGTCCTTCAGAAACCACAGTTGCATATACGGTTCCGTCCATTGGGGCTAAGATTTTTGTATAACCAAGATTGGTAACCGCCTCATCCACTGCCAGCTGAGCCTTCTCCTTCTGAGCCTTAAGTTCATCAAGTGCTGCCTTTGCCATATCATAATTTGCAAGAGCAGCTTCGGCATCCTGCTTTGAGGTAGCATCCATCTTCACCAGTCGTTTCTGACGGGAATTCTCAAGTGAGAGCTTTTTGAGCTCAGCATTCTTTGAAGCTATCTGGGCATCAATAATATCCACAGAGGCCTTTGCTGTCTTAAGAGATGTTTCTAAAATCTTTGGGTCAATTTCACAGAGCAGATCTCCTGCCTTGACTTCATCACCTGTTTTCACATAAAGCTTAATCACCTGTCCTGAAACCTGTGCGCCCACATCCACCATGGTTGAGCCTTCAATAGTTCCGGTTGCATATACTTTCTTTGAAATATCCCTAATCTCAGCTGAAGTTGTCATGTAGCTTACGCCTGATTTTGAACAGGATGAGAATACAAAATAACCGCCGATTAAAATCAGAGCAGAAACAATAATTGCGTTTCTTTTTAGATTTTTTGAATTTTTCAGGGAGTTGAGTGTAATCATATGAAACCGTTATTTAACCGAAAAATGTGAGATAATGACGCAGAATATATGAACATTCACTTAGTGCAAACTTAGTATCCATAATATATTATTCGCCAGAATTAACTAACAAACTTTTTTTTAATTTTTGATTGTAACCATAAAGAAATAAAGGCAATTTATGACCGATTCATCTTCAAAAGCTGTAGTAAAACTCAATGCGGACAGACAGAAATCTCTACTGCGTCATCACCCTTGGGTTTTCTCAAAGGCAATTCAGTCTGTTACCGGTGATCCAAAGAACGGAGAAACTGTAACCATAGTTGATGATAAGGATAACTTCTTAGCTTACGGACTATACAGTCCACGCTCTCAGATCCGTATCAGAGCCCTGTCTTTTGATGAGAACGTCAAAATCAGTGCAGAACTGATTCATGATCGCATTGTGCAGGCAAATCAGCTTCGAGCAAGAGTATTTGCCCGCGGTAATGACGGTGTACGTCTTGTATCATCAGAAGGTGATCTGCTTCCTGGTCTAATTGCAGATAAATACAATGAATATATTGTCATCTCAATTTCATCCTGCGGTATGGAATACTACAAGGACGTAATCGTAGCCACTCTGCATGAACTGTATCCTGAGTGCTCTATCTATGAGAGATCAGATACAAAATCAAGAAATAAGGAAGGTCTTGAGGAGCATAAAGGTGTAATTCTGGGAAAAGAGCCAGAGGATACCATTTATGTAAAGGAAGAAGGTCAGGTTTATATTCCTGTAGACATCAAAAACGGTCATAAGACAGGAGCTTACCTCGATCAGAGACTCAGCCGCAT
>ONFP01000049.1:12624-35896 GCA_900317105.1 uncultured Succinatimonas sp.
GGAGGCTTTGGTTTGTGGGCCTTAAAGGGTGGAGCCTCTAAGATTGAGAATGTGGATGTTTCAGAACATGCCTTAAATGCGGCTAAAACCGGTGTTGCTTTCAATCACCTCGACCCAGGTCGCTGCAAGTTTTTAAAGAAGGATGTGTTTGCATATCTACGCGAACAGGTGGAAAAAGGAACCAAGTATGATTTGGTCGTACTTGATCCTCCAAAGTTTGCTGAATCAGCGGCTAATCTGAAAAAAGCCTGCAGGGGTTATCAGGATATCAATCGATTAGGACTTATGCTGGTTAAAAATGGTGGACATCTGCTGACTTTCTCCTGTTCAGGTCTTGTTGATCCTGCCCTTTTCCAGAAGATTGTCGCTGACGCAGCGCTTGACGCGAAGGTTGACGGCAGAGTTGTCGGAACTCTGCGCCAGGATGAAGATCATGTGGTATCCCTGCCTTGTCCTGAAACCTTCTATCTAAAAGGTCTGGATATCGCTGTAATGTAAGCAACGCAACAAAGGAAAATAAGGAGTTTACAGTGATTGATTACAAAACACTTTTCGTTTCCCCTTTTATGCAGAACTGCCGAATCTTCTATAACGATGAGACCTTAGAGGCCTGTGTAATTGATCCGGGTGATAACGCAGACAGAATTATGAGTGAGCTTAAAGATAGAGATCTTACTCTGAAGTCAATTCTTATCACTCATATGCATCTTGATCATGTCGGTGGCATTCCTGCCCTGCTTGCTGTACAGAAAGTGCCAGTTTACGGCAGTGCTATTGAAGACAGACCTTTATATGAGACTCTGGATAATCAGGCAGTAGCCTTTGGTCTGAATAAACCAGAGATTTTTGAGACAGAATGGGTAAAAGACGGTCAGATACTTGAACCAATCACCGGACTCAAATTCAGAGTTATCACTACTCCTGGACATACACCTGGTGGAGTCTGCTATTACTGTGAAGAGAAAAAGCTACTAATTAGCGGTGATACCCTCTTTGCAGGCTCAATCGGCAGAACCGACTTTCCTTTAGGGGATTTTGATGATC
This sequence comes from uncultured Succinatimonas sp., assembly GCA_900317105.1. Classification (GTDB taxonomy): domain Bacteria; phylum Pseudomonadota; class Gammaproteobacteria; order Enterobacterales; family Succinivibrionaceae; genus Succinivibrio. The sequence continues at coordinate 13,669 of ONFP01000049.1, forward strand.
TGATTGATTCTATTAAAAACAAACTCTACAAGCTTCCACCACTTACAGATGTACTGTCAGGTCATGGCCCAAACAGTACAATCGCAGATGAGATTGAAGGCAATCCTTACACTGTCTGATTATTTGAAAAGATCGGACAGCTCTTCTTTAGACAGGGGCTCTAAGCCTCTGAATTTTCTTTCCTGGTTAATAAGGTTCTCTTCAACATCCTCAAGATCAATTCTCAGAAAATACCCTTTTGTATCCAGAGCTTCTTCAAGATCTTCTACCTTCACCTTAGGAAGGTTTTTATGTTTTGATAAAGCAAACATCATCACAAACTCAGGGGCACCAAAAGCATCAAGAAGACCTGCTGGAATATGGGCAAAAACATCCTTCTCTTTTAAGTAAAGATAACGTCCCTGTTTATTTCTGCTTTTATAAACGAAAACTAATCTATCAGCCATTTTTAAATCCTGTTTTTTTTCTTATAAGTGCTTTAGAAAATACAGCACTCATTGAAACTATGTCTCATAGACAACCGTGGAAGAGTCGTGGAAGAGTATATACCAATTGTGACTTCTAACCTGTGGATTTTATCTTTTCTCTCACCAGCATAAGCGAATAGCCCAAAAGATTCCTGCCTTTCCACTTCTCAATATCAAATCTGTTAGGATCAGTCATTGAAAGACCGATTCCCCAGATCAGATCTCTTACAGCACACTCAGCAAGAACAGCATCTCCTGTTGAAAGAAGAGCCTGTTTTAAAGAAGCATTCTGCTGAAATTTCGAACAAAGACCTTCATAAACAATTATCTGTCTAAATCCGTTCCATACATGATCATCATAGTTGTGAACCTGTCGACCTAACTTCTTTATTTGTGCAACATTATCCGTTGTCAGGATTTTTTTTGAAATCTCAGCATCACAAAAGCATTCTGCTTTTTTGTACATCATGTACTGTTCAATTGATGAGAAAGTATATCCAGAAACGGAAAAATCAGACTGATACCAGTTGCTGAAGACTCCGTTTTCTTCATCAGGATTGTGAAAACATACAACAGACATTCGAGAGCCTTTTTATTTATTTTTCAAAAAGAAACAAGTTCTTTAGTATTCTATAAGAAAAGCGACAACAAAACAAAAAAACACAAAAAAAACGCCATCAATGATCTCTCACTGACAGCGTTCTTTGTAAAAAGGAAGAGCTAAGCTTTACTTAGCGTGACAGAAGCTCTGAGCCTTCTCTCTTTTTATTCTTGCATGTTCCCATGAAGCAAGAGCATCCTCACTAGGCTCATCTCCATTCCCTCTTAAGTATTCAGCCTCATTACCCCAGGAGCAGATACCCTGCTGTGAAGGCAGAACAGAAGGAGAAAACTCAGGATCCTTAATACCTAGTGACTGCTGAAGTCTGTAATCCTTAAATGCAATGAAGGCAAACTTTGAAAGCTTAACAATTGCATAAAGGTTGGTAATGGTTAGCAGAGCCATAAACAGATCTGCAAGGTCCCATACAAGTGAAAGAGAGGCATACGAACCAAAGAACACCATAGCAACAACAAACATTCTGAACAAGGTCATAATAAACGGATTTCTAGTTAGGAACTGAATATTAACCTCACCATAATAGTAGTTACCGATAATTGAGCTGAACGCAAACAGCACAATGGTAAAGGTCATGAAATAACCTGCCCATGCACCTAGCTGAGAAGTCAAAGATGCCTGAATCAGATTGATGCCGGTCAGTTCACCTCCAATCTCATACTGATTTGACAGCAGAACAATAGCTGCTGATGCAGTACAGATTACCAGAGTATCTATGAATACACCGAATGCCTGAATAAGTCCCTGTTTTACAGGATGAGAGGTGGTTGCACATGCTGCGGCATTTGGCACAGAACCTTCACCAGCCTCATTTGAGAACAGACCTCTCTTTACACCAGTTAGAATTGCAGCACCAAAACCACCGGCAACAGCCTGCTGAGGATGGAAGGCATCGTGAACAATCAGGTACAGCATATCTGGAACTGCAGAAATGTTCATGCAGATAATTACAAATGCAATCAGGATGTACAGAACAGCCATGATTGGCACCATAAATTCTGTAACCCTTGCAATTCTCTGAACACCACCAAAAATAATCATTGATACCAGTACACATAGAACCAGACCGGTAATGTAGTTCTCATAGCCATCTAAGTATGACTGAAGATCAAAGGCAACCACAATTGCACTGGTAATAGTGTTTGACTGAACTGAATTGTAGGTCAGAGAAAAAGTGATACTGATTAAGACTGCAAAGATGGCAGCAACAAAAGGCTGACGCAGAGCATTCTTAATGTAGTAGGCAGGACCTCCGTGATAGCCGCCGATGCGGTAAGGAACCTTGTAAATCTGAGCAAGAGTACTCTCGACGAAACCGGTTGCACTTCCTATAAGCGCAATCACCCACATCCAGAAAATAGCACCAGGACCACCTAAAGTAATGGCAATGGCAATACCCGCGATATTACCTACACCTACGCGTGATGCGGTACTGATACAGAATGCCTGAAATGAACTTACCTCTTTACCCTTCTTTTTCTGACCGGTAATACCGTGTTTTAAAACACGGAACATTTCAAAGAAGTACTTAATCTGAACAAATCCGGTACTGAAGGTAAAAAACAGGCCAATGACAATCAGCAGAGTTATGACAATATATGTCCATAAAAATCCACTGACATTGTTTACAAAAGTATTCAATATATCTAGCATGTTAAAATCTCTTGTTATTATAGTTTGCAGTTAACTTGCTGTAGTTTATCATCTAATTATTTATATTTGAATTTTCACCATAAAATGAAGTTTTCACACCATTTTGGTGAGAAAAAACTTATTTGATTTTGAAATTGGATAATTGAATTTAAAAAAATCCGACACAGCCATTATTTTTGGTATTCAGCAACATAAAAAATGACTTTCATACAGTCTTTAACAATACATTTATCGACCATTATGGTAAGATAGTTTTTTTGTAAGGAATTATTGATAAATAAGGCAGGTAAATGGACTCTTTTGCAGATACTGGCGACACAACAATGAGCGCCAGCATTTCAAGAACAGGTTATTCTTTTAACACTATTGAGATGCATAAAGGAACTGTTGAGGAGCTTACCGAACTGCTAGAGCAGAAAGTTCTGCCTCGAGCAGAGATTTACAAAAATTCACCTGTGGTTATTGACGCGGCAAATATCAATTACCTTAAGGATCTTGATTACGACCAGTTAGCTGCAACCTGTAGAAATTACGGATTGTTTCTTATCGGTATTTCAGGAATTCTTACCGAGGAACGCGCTGATACCCTTATAAAAAGGAACATTCCTGTAGTCAACTCTACAAAATTCGCCAGAATGCGCGAAGAAAACTTTAAACCTAGGGTTATTACCAAGACTATAGAGATACAGGTTCCTGTACATATTCCTGAGCCTTATGAGGTAAAGGTCCCATATGAGGTCCGTAAGCCTGAACCTATGATGGTGGTTTCACACTCTCTGCGTTCAGGAGAATGCATAAGTGCTCCTGATACTTCAGTTTTGATTTTAGGTAATGTGGCCAGAACAGCCAGAATTATTGCAAGCCATAATGTGTTTGTATTTGGAGACATGCATGGAGAAGTCTATGCAGGATCACCAAAGGATAAGGATACAGATGGTTATGAGAAAGGCATAATCTACGTCAGTGGCGTATTTGCCCCTACTCTGGTTGCAATTGCAGGTAATTATCAGACAGCTGATGATATGGAGAATAACCAGACCTTAAAATCATTATATGGAGAAGACAGTTCAGTAATAGTTTCACTAAACGGCAGAAGTTTAAACTACTGCCACGTAAAAGACGTACAAACAATTCAATCGAGATTCTAACAAGGATTAAACTAATATGGCAGATCAAATCATGAAGAAAGAAGACGACGCTGAAAAGAAAGTTGAAGAAGTTTTAGCGGCAAACGATTCTGATAAGGATGAAGCAAAGGCTGAAGAGACCAAGTCAGAGGAGAAGAAGGAAGCTAAGCCTGCAGTTAGCAAGGAGCCTTTCAAAAACCTGCACGTTATTGTTGTAACCTCAGGTAAGGGCGGTGTTGGTAAGACCACATCATCTGCAGCTATTGCAACAGGTCTGGCTCAGAAAGGTCACAAGACTGCAGTTCTAGACTTTGACGTTGGTTTGAGAAACCTTGATCTTATCATGGGCTGTGAGCGTCGTGTTGTATATGATTTCATCAACGTAATTCAGGATGAAGCCAAGTTAAACCAGGCTTTAATCAAGGATCGTCACGTAGAGAATCTGTTCGTTCTACCAGCCTCTCAGACCAAAGATAAGGATGCCCTGACTCTTGAGGGTGTTGAGAAGGTATTCCGTGAACTTGACAGCATGAACTTCGAATACGTTGTCTGTGATTCACCAGCTGGTATCGAAACCGGTGCTCTGATGGCACTTTATTTTGCGGATGAAGCAATCGTTACCACAAACCCAGAAGTTTCATCAGTTCGTGACTCAGACAGAATCATCGGAATTCTGAATGCAAAATCACGCAGATCAGAGCTTGAGATGGAACCTGTTGCAGCAAAACTGCTGTTAACCCGTTATGTTCCAAGCAGAGTTAAGAGATCAGAAATGCTTTCAGTTGAAGATGTTCAGGAGCTTCTGACCATTCCTCTGTTAGGTGTTATCCCTGAGTCTGAGGATGTTCTAAAGGCCTCTAACTCAGGTAATCCAATTATTCTTAACGAAGCTTCAGATGCTGGTAAAGCATACGGAGATGCCGTTGAAAGACTTCTTGGCAACGAGGTTCCTCTAAGATTTGTTACCGAGAAGAAAGGTATTTTCGCTAAGATCTTTAAAAAATAATAAATAAGGAGATACCATGTCATTATTAAAGGCAATCTCCGATGCCATTTTCGGAGACAAGAATGAGAGCTCAGCAGAATCAGCCAAGCAGCGTTTAAGCGTTGTGCTGATCAGTGACCGTGCTGGCAGAGATACTCCTGATTACATGCCAAAACTTAGACAGGAAATCTTCGAGGTCCTAAAGAAGTACATCAAGATTGACTCTGAACAGGACGTTGAATTCAACATTGCTAACAAAGACAACACTTCCATTATGGAAATGTCTGTTTCTCTGAAAAGAGAATAGCTTCTAAAAGGACGTCCTCAAACGAGGACGTTTTTTATGGGCAAAAAGTAATTTTTGCTCCCTCTTATTTTTTTTCAAACTAAAGTTCAAAAACAGCACTCTCCTTAAAAAAGGTGAATGTGTGATTTTCCATACGGACAAATAGAATGAAATACTCAAAACTTATAGTTTCAGCAATCGTAGGCTGTGCCCTTCTAACTTCATGTGCTCAGACCACCAAGTCAATGTTCGGTGATGATAGAAATCAGTTCATGCTTGTATCTGAAGACACCATAAATGCCCAGTCAGCTAAGGAATATTCCAAGGTTATTGCTGATGCCAAGAAACATAACAAGCTGGATACCTCTTCTGATTATGCAAAAAGAGTTAACAAGGTATCTAAAAAGCTAATAAAGGTTGCCCCAACTCTTCGAGAAGACTGCAGCAAATGGCAGTGGGAAGTTAACACCATCAGGGATAATACCGTCAACGCATGGTGTATGCCTGGAGGAAAGATCGTTGTCTACACTGGACTCATTAAGGAGCTGAATCTGAATGATGATGAACTTGCCGCAATTGTCGGACATGAGATTTCTCATGCCTTAAAGGAACATTCAAGAGAAGCAATGAGTAAACAGGTAGTACAGTCAGGAGTTACCTCTGTTGCAGGCCTGTTTGGCGTGAGTTCAACCATAACAGATTCTGCTAATGCTGTTTACAATGCTACAGTTGCCCTGCCATTCTCTCGTGATCAGGAAAGCGAGGCTGATAAGTACGGACTTGAACTGATGTACAAGGCAGGATTTAATCCTCAGGGTGCAGTGAGCGTAATGAAGAAAATGGATGTCTACGAGAAAAAGGTTACAGCAACCTCAGGTGCAGGTAATTCAAAAGCAGCCTCGATGCTAAACTCAATCACCAGCACTCATCCTACTTCAGAGAAACGATATAAGGATCTTCAGGCTTTAATCGATAAATACGGACTGAAATCAGAAATCTGATTAGAAAAAAAACTGCGAAATCCGAGAGCCTTGCTCTCGGATAATAGGCTTAAGCCTGAATCGAATCGATAACGATGATATCTCCGTCATCGAATTTGTCTGCATGAGACTTGTAGCGCTCAAGAATATAGTCAACAGCGTCAATTGTACACTTGCTTAGCGAGGTAATAAGCTGAGAACCAGACTGATTTTTTTCCTTAATCTGATTAACATTTTCGATAAACTCATATCCGCGCTTATCAACCTTGAAGTTCTGAGCATCGAATCTCACTTTTACACTGGTTTCCCCACCGTCCATCTTCACACGATACAAATCAATATCTATACCTTCGACAAGCTTTGAGTGGGAAATAATCTCTAAAAGCAGAATCAGGTAGGCTTTAGCCTTGTTGCGGATTTCTGCTTCAGAGTTCGAATCAAGAATTACAAATCTTAACTTTTCCTCAAAACATTTCTGAATATGCTCATAAATTGAGGCATCTCTAGGTACCTTATGCTCAATTACATCAGACAGAAACTCATACACAACCATAGTCATGATTGGAGAAAGATTAGATTCAACCAGCAAATCCTTAAGCTGAGCTGCGCATTCATAAGGATTGTATGCTTCATTATCAGAAACTTTTCTACGATTTTTTAGCATAATTATTCCTTTGTCTATATCTTTCTTATAGGTGAAAAATCAGATAATGATGGATAAATAAACCGAAATTACAGCAATAAGCACAACTACTGATAAAGACATTTTACAAAGAGCAGCAATGATCGCAAAAAATGCACCAATATAGCCTGCATACTGACTGTTTTCAACACAGTAGAAAATACCAGGAAAAACTAAAGCTGTAAGCGCAGTATATGGCACCAGATCAAGAACTCGCTGCCAGTATGAGCTCAAAGAAAGCTTTGAGATAAATAATGCCGGGATAGCTCTGATCGGATAAGTTACCAGAAAAGATATAAGAATTATATAAAGGTAGTAGTTGCTATCCATTTTTAACTCTCCTCAGCCTTAATATCATTTTCATTCTTTACTGCGGATTTTTTGTTGTCCATAAACCTGGCTCCAACAAGAGAACAGCAGACAATAGTTACCAGAATAGCCCAGCATGCATTCATAACTGAGGTAAGAATAATGTTCATAACAGCTGCACTGAGAATAATCAGCATCAGTTTAAAGTTGACCTTGGCTGGAGGAACAATAATCGCGATGAACAGAGCATACAGGGCTACATTCATGGCATTTACCAGATCAACCGGCAGATAATCATTAGCAGTAACTCCGATTACAGCGCCTAAAATCCAAGAGGACCAGGAAGTCAGAACCAGTCCTGAAAAATAGGAAATCTTTACCAGCTCCTTCGGTGCGGTTGTAAAAATTGCAAAAGGCTCATCTGTAACACAATGAGCAAAGAAAGTTCTTGATAAATTGGAGAGCTTTTCAAATCTGGAGAATATACAGGTACTCATAATAAAGTATCTGAAGTTCAGTAAAAATAGACCTAATGCAATTGCAATAAGAGATGAATGCTCTTTTGCCATGGTAACAGCAAAAAACTGACCAGATCCGCTGTAACTCACAACGGACATAAGAATTGTTTCAAACTGGGTATATCCAGACTGCAGAGCCATAACTGCATAAGCAGTACCAACAGATATATATCCAAGACAAATTGGTAAAGAATGTCTGGCTCCCAACAGAAATAGTTGTTTATTATTCAATTTAGCTTCCACTTTTTGTTCATTATGCTCATTTAAGGTGCCATTATGCACCATTATAGACATTATGTATATTACAATTGATAAAGATCTTAAGTCTTTTTAATATGTATGTATGCAAGTTTATTTCAATAACAAATTTTGGATACACAATAATATATGGAAAATTTAGATATAGCAAAGTTTGGTGGAACTTCTGTAGGTAATTTTGAAGCAATGTCTTCAAGCTACAAGGTTGTCATCGGCAATAAAAAGTCACGTGTTGTTGTAGTCAGCGCATGTGCAGGTGTTACAAATCTTCTTGTAGAACTTGCATCGGGCAAATGCAGCGAAACAAGAATTGAAGAAATTATTACTAAACTTCGCGATATCCATGAAGATATTATTTCCCATTTGGACAATCAAGAGGAACTTAGGGAGTTCGTAGAAGGACACATTAAGGAGATCAGAGAACAGACTGCTCAGGCAGCAAAACAGACATCAGATCAGTTAACTGACAGTCTTGTTTCTCACGGTGAGTTAATGTCATCTTACCTGTTCGTCGCTCTATTCAAGCACTTCGGAACCGATGCAACATGGTTTGATGTTAGAGAGGTAATGAGAACTGATTCTAAGTTCAGCAGAGCAAAACCTCTAACTGATGATATCCGTGTGTTAACCCGTGACAAACTGATGCCTTTAATCAGTGACTCAACTGTTATCATCACCCAGGGCTTTATCGGCTCAAATATCATCGGTGAAACAACTACACTTGGAAGAGGCGGTTCAGATTACTCCGCTGCCCTACTGGGTGATGCTCTTGGTGTTGCCACTATCTCTATCTGGACTGATGTTCCAGGTGTATTTACCACCGATCCTCGTATTGTAAAAAATGCACGTCCTATTCCAGAGCTTACATATATTGAAGCTGCTGAAATGGCAAACTTTGGTGCTAAAGTTTTACATCCATCTACAATGCTGCCTGCTGTTGAGAAGAAGATCCCTATTTTCGTTGGTTCATCACGTGAACCTGAAAAAGGTGGTACCTGGGTTAGATATGAAACTACCTCTGAACCTAACTTCAGAGCCCTGGCATTAAGAAAGAATCAGACTCTGATCATTCTGTCTTCTCCTGTAATGGTTGGTGCAACAGGTTTCTTGGCAAATGTATTCGCAGTATTTGCAAAATACAATCATTCAATTGATTTAGTCTCAACCTCAGAAATATCAATTGCAGTAACTATTGACGGCGGAACCAGTACCTCAGGTTCTGCTCAGATTAGTGAAAACATGCTGAATGAATTACGTCAGTTCTGCCATGTAAAGGTTGAAACTGGCTTGCCACTTATTGCCATCATTGGCAATAAGATGTCAGAGAATGCAGGTGTTATCACCAAGGCTTTCGACTCAATCAAGTCATTCTCTGTAAGAATGATCTGCTACGGCGCATCTAAGCACAACCTGTGCTTCCTGCTTAAAGACGGCGATACCTCTGATGCCCTGATAGCACTACATGAGCAGTTATTAGAAGATTAAATTTTTCTGGCATAACTATTGCAAGGCTTTTCTCCACAAGAGAAAAGCTTTTTTTTATCCCAAATGTAAAGAAGTGGGATTCATTTGCCGTTAAATAATGAAGAGAGGGATTAACCTATAATTGTTTATAGGGAATACAGAGGTTAACAGTTATGGCATCAATGGTAACAAATGCAGGTACAGGTTCAGGAAATGATTTTGAATCAATCATTTCTGCTATGGTTTCATCAAGAAAACAGCTACTGAGTAAAAGAGTAACTGTAAAAAAAGCAGAGACCGAAATTGAACAGGATGGTGTAAAGAAACTTACATCAGCCTTAAAGTCGTTTAAATCAACCATTGATAATTCAAAGGGTATTGATGTATTAAATACCCATAAGATTTCTACCTCTCAGTCCTCTTCTTATACTGCATTTTCTATTACTGCTAAATCAGACTGCTCAAATACCAGTATGTCTGTTCAGGTTAACCAGTTGGCAAAGGCTGAATCCATCACTACAAAAATAAAAACAAATGACGAGAGTGGAGAAAAAGTTTTTAATAATTCCTTCTCTGCAGGAACCCTGACTATTAGTCTCGGTAAAGATGAAAATGAGAACGAGCGTAAGTTTGATATTGAGATATCTGAGGGCGATACTCTAGAGCTTATCCGCAGAAAAATCAATACCAGTGCAGAAAACACCTATGGTGTCAGCTGTAATGTTATCAAGACTTCAGATGGCTATTCTTTCTCCCTGGTTGCAGGCGAGACCGGTCAGAATTCACAGAATCTTTCTATTTCATTTTCAGGTTCTGAAGCATCAGAGGGACATGACAGCCTGTCTTTACTCGCATTTGATCACGATAGTAATGTAACAACAGATGAGAATGGCAAAAAAATTGCCTCAAAAGCTAATTGGACCTATTCTGATGGTCAAAATGCCATAATTACAGTAGATGGCAACGAGCTTACCTCAAAAACTAATGAATTTAAAGATCAGGTTGCAGGCGTTGAAATTGTTGCTCAGCGAGTATCAGAATCAGAAACAGAAAATGGTGTAACCGGACTTAAATCCTATCAGGTAGATATCACATCTGATATTGATGCCGCTGCAAACAAGATTCAGACTTTTGTAAACGCATATAACAGTCTGATTTCTACATTCAATACACTGACTGCAAGAAACACCTATACAAATGGAACCAACAACTACGATGGTGGAGATCTGGCAGGTGACTCACAGGTAAAGGGATTGCAGAACAGCCTGGTATCTTTGATTACCAAAGGTGATGTAGAGGTATCAGGAATGAACTACTTTACCTGTGGTCTTGAGTATAACAAGGACGGAACCCTTTCTCTGAATAAGGAAAAGTTCAGTAAGGCTCTTGAAGAAAACTCTACAGCTGTACAGAAACTATTCACCGACAGTGACGGTCTGATTGATAAGGTATCTGATGAAATTTATGAGTACACCAAGTTCGGTGGACTATTGTCTGATCGTGAGACTCAGCTGAAGTCACAGATGGATTACTGGACAGAGAAGGAAAACAGAAACAACGAGCTGCTTGAGCAGTATGAAGCAAACCTAAGAACCAAGTATGGTAATCTTGATTCGCTGATGGCAGGCTATCAGACCTCTTTATCCTACCTATCAAGTGTAATTTCAAGTGTAAGCACTTCGTCCAAGAGTTCTTAAGAAATTCCAAAAAGGATTTAATGGAGGCTTAGGCCTCCATTTTTTCTTTTCAATGCAGACTGCTTCTAACCTAATACTGATACAGGTAATATACCGGTAAATTGCTATTTAATTACAAATTAAAAAGGCACAGACTCATGTGAATCTGTGCCCTTCCATCTTCTACAGTGAATGTAAAAGACTTATGATCTCAAAATTATAGAGAATCCTTTGAACCTAAACGCTCAAATGCTTCCTGTAATCTCTCAACCATTGATTCCTGGCCCTTACGTAACCAAACACGTGGATCGTAGAACTTCTTGTTTGGAACGTCTGGATCGGTACCATCACCTAACTGGCCCTGTAGACGGTTCTCGTTCTGCTTGTAGAACTGTAGGATACCATCCCATGTTGCCCACTGAGTATCGGTATCGATGTTCATCTTGATAACACCGTATGATACTGACTCACGGATTTCCTGCTCAGATGAACCTGAACCACCGTGGAATACTAAGTTTAGAGGCTTCTCTGACTCAGTGTGGAACTTGTCGTGAACATATTTCTGAGAATCACGTAGAATGGTTGGCTTTAACTTAACGTTACCTGGCTTGTAAACACCGTGTACGTTACCGAAAGAAGCAGCAATAGTGAAGTTAGGAGAAATAGCTGATAACTTCTCGTATGCATATGCTACGTCTTCTGGCTGGGTGTATAGAGCTGACTCATCCTTACCTGAATTGTCAACACCGTCTTCCTCACCACCGGTGCAGCCTAACTCTAACTCAAGAGTCATGCCCATCTTTGACATACGCTCTAAGTATTTGCAGCAGATGTCAACGTTATCCTTTAAAGATTCCTCTGAAAGATCGATCATGTGAGATGAGAATAATGGCTCACCGTGCTCTTTGTAGTATTTCTCACCAGCATCTAGAAGACCGTCGATCCATGGTAATAACTTCTTAGCGCAGTGGTCAGTGTGAACTACAACAGGAACACCGTAGTACTCAGCAACATTACGTGCGTGTAGAGCACCAGAAATAGCACCCTTGATAGCAGCGAACTGAGGAATATCTGACTTCAGGCCCTTACCAGCGATGAACTGAGCACCACCGTTTGAGAACTGAACCATAACAGCTGAACGAGCCTTAGCACCAGCCTCGATAACAGCGTTGATTGAATCAGTACCAACACAGTTTACAGATGGGAATGCATAACCATTCTCACGTGCCAGCTTGAATAACTTCTGAAGATTCTCACCAGTTACAACACCTGGCTTGATAACGTCTAAAATCTTAGTCATAAGATTATTACCTTTGTAAAAAAAATAAGAAAAATTCTACAGACAAATGCCAGTCAAATAGACTGGCATTATCATGAAAAGCTATTATTCAGCAGCTCTCTTCTCAAGGATTTCAACAGCTGGTAACTTCTTGCCTTCAACGAACTCAAGGAAAGCACCGCCACCAGTTGAAATGTAAGAAATCTTGTCAGCAACATTGAACTTCTGGATTGCGTTGATGGTATCACCACCACCAGCAACTGAGAATGCAGCAGACTCAGCGATAGCCTGTGACATTGACTTGGTACCAGCAGCAAACTGCTCGAACTCGAATACGCCTACAGGACCGTTCCAAAGAATGGTCTTAGCCTCTTTGATAACCTTGTTGATGTTAGCCATGCTCTTAGGACCTAAGTCAAAGATCATATCGTCATCAGCGATATCCTTCAGATCCTTGGTAACAGCAGGTGTCTTCTCATCGAATTCCTTACCTACAACAACATCAACGAACTCAGGTAACTGAGTCTTTGAAGCTAATTCCTTAGCATTTGGAATTAAGTCTTCTTCGCATAGAGACTTACCAACCTTGTTGCCAGCAGCTGCGATAAAGGTATTAGCAATACCACCGCCAACGATTAACTGGTCACAAACCTTTGATAAGGTATCTAAAACGGTTAGCTTGGTTGAAACCTTTGAACCACCAACGATTGCTACCATTGGACGAGCTGGGTTATCCATAACCTTGCCAAGAGCCTCAAGCTCAGCAGCAAGTAGAGGACCAGCACATGCAACTGGAGCAAACTGAGCTACACCGTAGGTAGTAGCCTGTGCACGGTGAGCGGTACCGAAAGCATCCATTACGAATACGTCGCATAGAGCAGCGTACTTCTTAGACAGGTCTTCAGCGTTCTTCTTCTCGCCCTTGTTGAAACGGCAGTTCTCTAGAACAACTAGCTCGCCTTCTTTAACATCAACACCGTTTAAGTAATCTTTTTCTAAACGAACATTTACACCAGGAAGCTTAGTAGCGATGTAATCTGCAACAGGTTTTAGAGAGAATTCCTCAGCATAAACGCCCTCTTCAGGACGGCCTAAGTGAGAGATAACCATTACCTTAGCGCCCTGCTCTAGAGCCTTCTTGATTGTAGGTAATGTAGCCATAATACGTTTATCTGATTGAACCTTGCCGTCCTTTAAAGGTACATTAAGATCAGCACGGATTAGAACGCGCTTGCCTTTTAGGTCAAGGTCGGTCATCTTTTTAATTGCCATAGTTCGTTTTTCCTCGTATATAAATCGTCTTTGTTAGACTTTAAAACTAAGCTTTAACAGTCATAGATTTTAGCACATGTTTACAACATTTCAATTTTTAGAGCGTATTTTTGGCTATTTTGAAACAAATTTTCTTAAATTGTATATAAACGTTAACAAGATCACTTTTTTTATCGCATTTTCTTAGCCTTACGCTTCCGAAAACATTTAAAAAAATCTGCTCAAAGATGATCCTTTTCTTACCTGAAATTCATCCTTTATCATCGTTTTCGTTTTTTCAGGAAAAGAAAAATTGCATATGAGTTAATTGCTGATACAATCCACCTGCAGAAAATTATTGCTAAATACAAATAAGCTGGATTTATGTTTGTTCTGATTATTTTAATTTCATACTTTGCAATTCTTTATACCTACAGCTATTTTCATGGATCAAAAAACTCCAATGAAACTTTTTTCAGAGGAGATAGAAATTCGCCATGGTATCTTGTTGCCTTCGGTATGATCGGAGCCTCTTTATCAGGAATAACCTTCGTTTCTGTACCAGGTATGGTTATGTGGTCAGACATGACTTATCTTCAGACCTGTCTTGGCTATATTCTTGGATATTTTATTGTTGCCTTTGTTCTGCTGCCGATTTTCTACCGTAATAACCTGACCACCATTTACTCTTTTCTCAAAATCAGACTTGGTGAAACTTCCTACAAAACCGGAGCCTTATTTTTCCTGATTTCTAAACTCATAGGCGCTGCCGCAAGATTCTATGTAGTCTGCCTGATTTTAGACAGATTTGTCTTTAAGGAATTCAATATTCCGTTCTTTGTAACAGTTCCTTTTCTAATGACTCTAATCTGGCTGTATACCAGAAATGGAGGAATAAAAACGCTGGTACATACAGACGTAATTCAGACCTTTTTTATGCTGCTCTCACTAGGGGTTATTCTTTACGGTGTAATGGATGTTTTAGACTTCAGCCTTATGGATGCCTACAAGGAAGTTGTAGCAAGCAGTCATAGCAGAATCTTTGAGTTTTCTGATATCAAATCACCACAGAACTTCTTTAAGCAGTTTATCAGTGGTGCATTCATCGTAGTTGTTATGACAGGACTGGATCAGGACATGATGCAGAAGAACCTAACCTGTAAGACACTGCGTGAGGCAAAAAAAGATATGTGCACCTACGCCTTTGCCTTTACTCCTGTAAACATGCTGTTTATGGTTTTAGGTATTCTGCTTATCTGTGCTTTTAATACAAAGGGAATTTCAATTCCTGAAAAGTTTGACAGTCTGCTGATTGAAGCTATATCCAACGGTACCCTTGGAATAGGAGCAAAAATTTTCTTTGTAATCGGAATTGTATCAGCAGCCTTTTCAAGTGCCGACTCTTCTCTGACAGCCCTTACCACAACATACTGTGTAGATATAAAAGAGAAAAGTGATGATTTGGAATTGAGAAAATATACTCACACAATAATGGCGGTTCTTTTTTCATTTACTGTGCTGATTTTTAACTATTTCAATTCAACCAGTCTGATTGATGCCATCTTTATTCTCTGCGGTTATACCTACGGACCGCTGTTAGGATTATTTACATTTGCAATCTTTGGAAGAAGAACTGTTTCAGACAGACTTACCCCATACATAGCAATGTTCTCCCCTGTTGCCTGTTTTATTATTTCTCAGCTGACATTAAAGATATTTGGTTATAAATTTGGATATGAACTTCTGCTATTAAACGGCGCACTGACATTTGGCGGACTGTATTTATTCAGTACACAGAAAAAAAGCGTATCTGCAGAAGGTTAGGACTACAGTGATACGCCTCAAAAGATGAGAAAAAGAACTCTACTCTGAGATATTTCCTTTTTTAATATTGTCTTTAAGAATACGGTCGGTAAGTTCAAACAGAATCTCAGAACCTTCTTTGGTTCTGTTATGTCTGCCGTACACAAGATCAGCCTTAACCTTATGTTCTCTCCAGTCTGCTCCATTATTACTGTTATTTAGCATTAAAGGCTGGAGATTATCCATTGCCCTAGCAAACTTTCCCTCAGGGGTCTTTGCTTCCTCAAACTCATCAAAAAGAGCAATCAGCTCCTTCTTCTGATCCTCAGGTAACATGGAGAAAATACGCTCCTTTGCAGCATCTTCACGAGCCTTCTGAGATTCCTTGCTTTTAGGATCATACGCATAGGTATCACCGGCATCAATTTCAACAATATCGTGAATCAGACACATCATAAGAACTCTTGCAATATCCACCTTCTCATTTGCATGTTCTTTCAATAGGTAAGCCATAATAGCCATGTGCCAGGCATGCTCAGCATCATTCTCTCGGCGACCGTTACCTGATAAATGAGTCTGACGGAAAATATTCTTTTCCTTATCTATCTCTAAAGCAAATTCCATCTGCTTTTTAAGTCTTTCATTCATTATTCATTTCTCCTGTTGTATGGCTTTGCCTCTAACTGACAGATATAGGTAATTAGCTGATATATAAAACAAAAAATCCACCCACTATAATAAGGATGGATTTAAGGGATTTCTCGGATCAATTCCAAAGGAGCAAGAAACGATCCGAGAAAATTATTGAACTAAATGTTCAAATTCTTACTACTTGATTACCTTCTTTGCTGCTGCAACAACATTGTCAACAGTAAAGCCGTACTTCTCAAACAGCTGACCTGCAGGAGCAGAAGCACCATAGTGGTCAAGACATACTGTTGTGCCATCAAGACCAACATACTTGAACCAGGTGGTTGAGATAGCAGCTTCAACTGCAACACGGGCACGTACTGACTTAGGTAATACAGACTCTTTGTATTCCTCTGACTGACGGTCAAATACGTCAGTGCTTGGCATTGATACAACACGAGCCTTCTTGCCTTCAGCAGCTAGCTTCTCAGCTGCATGGTAAGCAAGAGCAACTTCTGAACCGGTAGCCATCAGGATTACATCAGGAGTACCATCACAATCCTTTAATACATAGCCACCGCGAGCAATGTTGTCAACCTGCTCTGATGAACGAGGCATCTGCTCTAGAGTCTGACGTGACAGAATAATTGCACTTGGGCCATCCTGACGCTCGATCATCTTAGTCCATGCTGCACCGGTTTCAACCATATCACAAGGACGCCACTCATCAAAGTTAGGAATTAAACGTAAGGTTGCAATCTGCTCGATAGGCTCATGGGTAGGACCATCTTCACCAACACCGATAGAATCGTGAGTGAATACGAACAGTGTAGGAATCTTCATCAGAGCTGACATACGTAAAGCATTCTTAGCGTAATCAGAGAAGATCAGGAAGGTACCGCCGTATGGACGGAAACCACCGTGGAGTAACATACCGTTCATAGCAGCACACATTGCGAACTCACGAACACCCCAATGGATGTAGTTACCGTTCAGCTCATGAGGCTGTACTGACTTTGAAGACTGATTGATAGTCAGATTTGATGGAGCTAAGTCAGCAGAACCACCAACTAATTCAGGAAGAACAGATCCAAAGAAGTTCAGAGCTATCTGACCTGCCTTACGGGTAGCAACCTTTGGATCCTCAGCCTTCTGGAGTGACTGAACCCAGTCCTTTGCCTTAGCAGCGAAGTCAACTGGAAGTTTACCAGACATACGACGCTCAAACTCTGAAGCTAACTCTGGGAACTGAGCCTTATATTTTGCGAATAGCTCATTCCAGTCAGACTCAAGCTTAGCCCCCTTTTCAGTAGCATCCCACTCTTTGTAGATTTCCTGAGGAATTTCAAATGGGCCATACTTCCAGCCTAAGGCTGCCTTGGTTGCAGCAATTTCTTCTTCACCTAAAGGAGCACCGTGAGAAGCAGAAGTACCAGCCTTCTTAGGAGAACCGAAACCAATAGTTGTAGGACAGATAATAATAGATGGACGCTTGGTATCGGCCTTGGCCTGCTCAATAGCAACACGAACCTGAGCACCGTCATTACCGTTGGCAACTTCAATTACCTGCCAGCCGTAACCTTCAAATCTCTTCTTGGTATCATCAGCAAACCAGCCCTTTACAGAACCATCGATAGAAATACCATTTGAATCATATAGAGCGATCAGCTTGCCTAAACCTAAAGTACCAGCTAAAGAGCATGCCTCATGAGAAATACCTTCCATTAAGCAGCCATCACCCATGAATACATAGGTATAGTGGTCAACAATATTCATTCCTTCACGGTTGAACTCGTTTGCAAGCATACGCTCAGCCATTGCCATACCAACAGCATTGCCGATACCCATACCCAGAGGACCAGTAGTAGTTTCAACACCAGGAACCTCACCGTATTCTGGGTGACCAGGAGTTTTTGAACCTAACTGACGGAAATTCTTAAGATCTTCAATTGACAGATCGTAGCCGGTTAGGTGAAGTAAAGAATAGATAAGCATTGAAGCGTGACCATTAGATAGAACAAAGCGGTCACGGTTTACGAATTTAGGATTCTTTGGATTGTGATTTAAAAAACCACGCCATAAAGCTTCAGCCATATCAGCCATACCCATAGGTGCGCCTGGGTGACCTGATTTAGCCTTCTGAACGCCATCCATGCTCAATGCACGAACTGCATTGGCAAGCTCTCTGTAATCTGCCATACAAACTCCTTGGACAAGATTTTCTATTTGTATTGTTTATTGTTAAGCGGCATTGTTATGCACTGCTGGATCTAACCGTCTGTTTAGTTTACTTGGTTTATACGTCAAGTCAAAACATTTTGAATTTAAAGAGGAATTTGTTATTTAATTGAACAGAACAAACCATCAAAACGATTAGATAAAATAGTGTTCCATATAAACCAATGCCGGATAAAAATCCGGCATCAGCGACGAATATTAACCGAATACTTTCTTGTAATCAGCCTGGAACTTAGCGATACCCTGATCTGTTAGAGGGTGCTTAATCATGGTCTGGATTACGCTGTATGGAACAGTAGCAATATCAGCACCAGCTAATGCACACTGCATAACGTGGATTGGGTTACGAACTGAAGCACAGATAATCTGAGCCTTGATGTCATTGATTGCGAACATCTCTGAAATAGTTCTGATTAAATCTAGACCATCCTCAGAAATATCATCTAGACGACCGATGAATGGAGAAACATAGGTAGCACCAGCACGAGCTGCTAACAGAGCCTGGTTTGCTGAGAAGATCAGAGTAACATTGGTCTTGATGCCTTCCTTTGCACACTGATGGCAAGCCTTTAAGCCTTCCTCAGTCATAGGGATCTTAACAACCATGTTAGGATGGATAGCTGCGATTTCACGAGCTTCCTTCATCATACCCTCAAAATCAAGGGTAGTTGGCTTAACTTCGCCTGAGATTGGGCCGTCAACAATTGAGGTAATCTCCTTGATAACCTCATTGAAATCTAAACCTTCTTTTGCGATTAGTGATGGATTGGTGGTTACACCGCAGATAACGCCTAAATCATTAGCCTTACGAATATCTTCTACGTGAGCTGTGTCTAGAAAAAAGCGCATGATAACTCCTTTATTTAATTAATTATTTTCTTGTTTAAGAATGACCTCTAAACATTTCTAAATTTTACTCTCTTTTCTTTCGTAAACGTTTGTATTTTTTCAAATGTGTGATGCAATTCATTATTTTTTTACTAGAGAGGTATGGTTTAAAGCGAATTGTCAAATCTCAAAATAGATACGAAAATAAATTGATTTTGAAAAAATTTACAATAACTAAAAAAAATATTAATCCCCTTTATTTAAAAAAAATTAATCCCATAATTAATTGATATTTTTATATTGTTATTTCAAATAGTTATATAATTATTTTTATAAACAAATTTTAAATTTTTTATATGTTTTTTACAAAAATTATAGAAATTATGTTTAAATAGACTATAATCAAAAAATATTGGTAAGGTTAAATTTAAGGAATAATATTCATGTCAAGATTATTTACCTCTGAGTCTGTATCAGAAGGACATCCAGACAAAATCTGTGACCAGGTATCTGACGCAATTCTTGATGCAATTCTAGAACAGGACAAATCAGCTCACGTTGCCTGTGAAACTCTTGTTAAAACAGGTCTTATTCTAGTTGCGGGTGAGATTACAACCACAGCTAATGTTGATTTTGAGGCTGTAGCACGTAAGACTGTATGCGATATTGGCTATAACAATTCTGAAGTTGGTTTCGATGGTCATTACTGCGCATTCCTGAATGCTTTAGGCAAACAGTCTCCTGATATCAATCAGGGTGTTAGCCGCACTCTTCCTGAGGATCAGGGTGCAGGAGATCAGGGTCTTATGTTCGGTTATGCAACCGATGAGACACCACAGTTTATGCCTGCAGCCATCACCTATGCTCATGAGCTGATGAAACTACAGGCAAAACTGAGAAAATACGGCACAATCTCATGGCTTCGCCCTGATGCTAAGAGTCAGGTTACTATCGCATATAAAGATGATGGTTCTATCGATTATGTTGATACCATCGTTCTTTCAACTCAGCATAACGAAGATGTTTCTCAGGAAACTGTTCACGAAGCTGTTTACGAAGAAATCATCAAGAAAGTTATCCCTGCAGAATATCTGAAAAAAGAAACCAAGATCTTCATCAATCCTACCGGAAGATTCGTTATCGGTGGTCCTGTAGGTGATGCAGGTGTTACCGGAAGAAAGATTATTGTTGACACATACGGTGGTGCAGCAAGACACGGTGGCGGAGCTTTCTCAGGAAAAGATCCATCAAAGGTTGACCGCTCAGCAGCTTACGCAGCAAGACACGTTGCCAAGAACATTGTTGCAGCTGGTTTAGCCCACAAGGCAGAAGTTCAGGTTTCATATGCAATCGGTGTTGCTCAGCCTGTTTCAATTGCTGTTAATACCTTTGGTACCGGCAAGATCGATGACAACAAGATTGCGGAGATCGTTCCTCACGTATTTGATTTAAGACCATACGGTCTGATCAAAGATCTAGACTTGATTCGTCCAATCTATCAGAAGACAGCAACCTACGGTCACTTCGGAAGAGATGGCTTTAGCTGGGAAGAGTTAGATAAGGTTGATGCTCTAAAGCAGTCACTATAACTGAAAAATACAGATATTTAGATCCTCAGATCCCAAAAGGATTCTGAGGATTTTTTATTGGTTTAAGCGTTTAGTTACAGTTGCAAAGATTCAGATCAACACATGACAGAAGTTTTTTAGTCTTTTCTGAGGAAATAGAATACCAGATAATATTGCCCTCTCGTTTCCCTTCAATAATTCCTGCTTCCTTCAAAATCTTCACATGCTGAGATACCAGAGCCTGGCTTATGTTAAGACGCTCTGACATTGTATTAACATTGCACTTTCCGTTTCGGTAAAGGCCACAGGCTATATTCAGTCTTATAGGGTGACCCAGGGCTGAAAAAATCTTTGTATATTCTTCTATATTTAATGTGTTCATGGCGCGAATGTTAACAGAAATATAATGAATTGACAATATAACAATATTGTAATATTCTAATATTGTTATATTTAAGGAGAATTTCATGAAAACATTGATTATTGGCGGTGGAGCTGCAGGAGCAAGCTGTGCAGCAAGACTGCGCAGAAATGATGAGAATGCAGAAATTACAGTTTTAGAACAGTCAGATGAAATATCTATAGCCAACTGCGGACTCCCTTATTACATAGGCAATGTAATCAACTCTGAAGAAACGATGCATGTTTCTGACGTAAACAAATTCAGAAACTGGTTCAATATCAATGTTCTTTTAAATACAAAAGCGGTGGCAATCGACAGAAACAGAAAAGTCGTAAAAACAGCAGACAATAAGGAATTTGGCTACGACAGACTTGTTATTGCCACAGGTGCATCCCCTTTTGTTCCTGACTTTGAGGGTATGAACAGGGATAAAACCTTTACCTTAAGAACACTCTCAGATGCCAACAGAATTAAGGCATACATCAGAAACAACCAGGTCTCCAGAGCGGTGGTTGTAGGAGCTGGTTTTATCGGTGTTGAGATGGCAGAGAATCTCTCAGAACTTGGTATCAGCACCACTATTGTGGAACTGTCTGAGCACATCATGCCTAACGTTGACATTGAGGTTGCAAAGGTTGCTCAGAATAAACTTAAAGAAAACGGTATAGAGATCATCTTAAATGACGGAGTTAAAGGCTTCTCTGAGGACAATGTCCTATTAAACTCAGGAAGGTCAGTTCCGTTCGACATCGTGGTCATGTCAATTGGAGTCAAACCTCAGATTGAACTTGCTAAAAGTGCAGGTCTAGAGGTTTCAAGAGGAATTATTGTCGACAGCACACTAAAAACCTCTGATGAAAATGTGTATGCGGCAGGAGATAACGTTGAAATTACCGACTTTGCGACAGGAACACGCGCTCTGATTCCTCTTGCCGGCCCAGCGAATCGTCAGGGAAGAATCATTGCAGATAACATCTGCGGTAAAAACGAAACCTATAAGAATACCCAGGGCTCCTCCGTTGTCAAAATCTTCAATCTGACTCTTGCAGCAGTTGGAGCTAACGAGACGAGATTAAAGAAACTTGAAATTCCTTATCTTAAGACCTTTATCTATGCTAATTCACATGCAGGTTACTATCCAGGAGCAAACCAGATCCTCTATAAGATGCTTTTCACAAAGGAAGGCAGAATACTTGGTCTACAG
>ONFP01000047.1 GCA_900317105.1 uncultured Succinatimonas sp.
TTTATCAGACATATAACAATAAAGGATTCAGCTTTCAGCGCTGAAAATAAAAAATGAGGATAGGTTTTATTGGAGCAGGAAAAGTTGGATGCTCTCTTGCTCTTTATTTTCACTCCCATCACTGTGATATCTCAGGCTTCTATTCAAAAACATCAGAGCATGCTGCTCAGATAGCCAAAAGGATCTCTTCAAAGGTATACGCCGATATAAATGAGCTGGCAGCACAGAGCGATCTGCTTTTTCTTACAGTACCAGATGATGAAATAGCATCTGTTTATAAAAGAATTTCCAATGAATTTCTAAAGGACACTACCGTCTGTCACTGCTCAGGATCACTTACCGCAAAAGAGGTTTTCGGTGAGGATGATGAAACAAACGGATTACACAAGATAAGTCTGCATCCACTGTGTGCTGTTGACTCCGTAGAAAGCTACAGAGATTTCGATAAAGTCTATTTCTTTATGGAAGGAAATTTAAAAACGACAGAGAACATAAAGAAATTTTTAACTGACATAGGACTGAAAGTCAAAATTATAAACTCAGATATCAAGGTTAAATATCATCTTGCAGCTTCTGTAGTCAGCAACCAGGTTGTAGCTCTGGTTAACGAAGGTGTCGAAATTCTGGGACAATGCGGTTTTTCCAGAGAAGAATCACTAAAAGCCCTCTCCCCTCTTATTCTTGGTAATGTCGAACACATTCTTGAAAAAGGACCTGTTCAGGCTCTTACCGGACCAGTCCAGAGAGGAGATGTAAATACTCTTAACAGGCACATGCACTCTCTCGATTCCTATAGTGACAGACTTTTATACACTCTTTTATCTCGCAAGCTTTTGAAGATTGCAAAAATAAAAAATCCCAACAGAGATTTTAGTAAATTAGAAAAATTCGTTAACGAATAACTAAGGACAATATATGAAGATTACTGTTTCAACATTCGCCAAACGCAAGGCAGAGAAACAAAGAATTTCAATGCTGACCTGCTATGACTACACCACCGCAAAGATTGTAAACTCCTCAAACGTGGATGCGGTTTTAGTCGGTGATTCTCTCGGAAACGTAATGCTTGGCTATGAAGACACCCTATCCGTAACCATGGAGGATATGATCACCTTTGGTCACGCTGTGGCAAGAGGCTGTAAAGACAAGCTGGTGGTTATCGATATGCCTTTCATGTCATATCAGGTTTCAGTTGAACAGGCTATTACCAATGCAGGAAGACTACTTAAGGAAGGTCGTGGAAATGCAGTAAAGCTTGAGGGTGGTAAAAAAGTTGCAGAGCACATCAGAGCAATCACAAACGCCGGTATTCCTGTAATGGCACACATTGGAATGACACCTCAGTCAGTAAATGCCTTTGGCGGTAATAAGGTTCAGGGTAAAACTGAGCTTGCAGCAAAAATGCTGATCGAAGATGCGCTGGCTGTACAGGAAGCGGGAGCATTCTCTGTTGTACTTGAATGCGTTCCAGCCAAGCTTGCAAAGATCGTTACAGAAAAACTTTCAATTCCAACCATAGGTATTGGCGCAGGTCCTGACTGTGACGGTCAGATTCTGGTATATCAGGATATGCTTGGAATGTATAAGGACTTCTCTCCAAAATTCGTAAAGCACTTTGGAAATGTTGGAGACCAGATTCTTGAGGCATTCAACAAATATGACTCAGAGGTTAAAAACTCAGCTTTTCCTTCAGAAGAGCACTGCTTCAAGATTGATGATGAGGTTTTAGAAAAGCTTTACTAGAATGTAAAGATTTATGTCAAGAGAAGGCAGTTTGCACAAAACTGCCTTATTTATTTAGTTTTTTTGTCAGTGCTGATTTTTCATAGGCAAGACGTGGATAATTATCATGCTCAACATAAATGGTTCCGCAGTGAACAAAACCAAGCTTTCTAGCCAGAGCCTGCATCGGTTTGTTATCACCATGAGTATCCAGTCTTAAATGCCCTGCCTTTTCATAACACCAGTTTAAACAGAAAGAACCTACTCCCTTTGTTACACCATCCGTAGCAAGTCTGTGCACTACACCGTAAGCAGAATCATCAAGCCAGTTGCCTTCAGTAATCTTAAGATATGTTGGATCACAGTCTTTGCCAAAGATATAAACAAAGACTCCGACAATTTTTTCATTTTGCACACAGACATAGCACTGTGATTTTTCAATGTCATCTATCAGAAGCTCTCTTGGTGGCCAGTTATTATCTCCCCACTGATGAGGATTACCGTTCTTTATCATAAAATCACGGGAGATACTGTATAGATTCATGATGGTATCAAGATCATTCTGTGTTGCTAATCTGCACTGCATTTTTATATGTCCTTTTATTTTTTTTTGCATTATACATACAGAGCTGTCAAAAAAGAAACAGTGGCTTGATCAAAAAAAACTCACCAGTTTCGAAAAACAAAACCAGTGAGTATGTCTTTTCGGAAATGATTAAGATGCGTTCTTTAGAATTGTGAGGATATCTTCCTTGGATAAGGCAGGTCTTGCTGGAAGATTTCCATTTTCATCATGAATTACCTTCAGGGTAACTGCCGCAATCTTCTCATAATTTGACTCATCAATATTAAGTTCTGAGAATCTTACAGGGCAGCCAATATCCTTTAGAAATTCTTCATATTTATCAACACCTGCAAGTGCAGTCTTAACCTTGTCTCCATCATTCTGAATACCAAAGAGATAGGAGGCAAAACGGGCAAACTTGTCTACATTTCCGCCATGAGTAATCGTAAATCTCATCCATGATGGATTGATGATAGCAAGTCCTGCCGCATGGGTAATATCGTAAATACCTGATACAGTATGCTCAATCATATGCACAGGGAAAGCACCGTTGGTGCCGCAGTTAACAAAGCCGTTCAGGGCCAGAATAGATGACCACTGCACCTGTTCACGAGCTTCAAGATCAGAGCCATTATTATAAGCTTTTATCCCATACTGCATACAGTTCTTAATAGTAGCAAGTGCAAATTCATCCTGAATAGGAGTTCCATCCACTCCATTAAAATATGACTCAGTCAGGTGGACAATAATGTCACAGACGCCATATCCGGTCTGATTCTTTGGTACAGTCAGAGTAAGAGTAGGATCAACAACAGCAACCTTAGGGAAAAGAGCATCTGTCTGCACGAAAGATTTCTCATGAGTTTCTGAATTTGAAATTACAGCTCCTGGATTCATCTCTGAGCCGGTTGCTGCAAGTGTAGGAACAGTAATAATTGGCATACATCTGGTTGGAATATATACATTTTCCTGACCATGGAAAATCATATCCCAGGGATCACCATCATATAAAGCACCAGCGCCAATTGCCTTTGAACAGTCCATGGCACTTCCGCCACCAATTGCAATAATCAGATCACAGCCATTTTTACGGATAAGCTCAATACCACGTCTTACAGAATCAATCTTTGGATTTGGCTCAATTCCTCCACACTCTACAAATTCAATACCAGCATCTTTAAGTGAAGCTACTGCACTGTCAAAGACACCGTTCTTTTTGATTGAACCGCCACCGTAGACTATTAAAGCTTTCTTACCATACTCTTTTGCATAACTGCCAAGCTCTTTTAGTTTGCCTTTGCCAAATACAAGTCTGGTTGGATTATAAAAAGAAATCTGCATGTCTGTTTTCCTCTCTTATTTTGCTAAATACTTGCTAAAGAAATCGTCAATCTTGTTAAATGGAATAATATCAGTCTGATCGTATAAATCAGTATGACTTGCCCCCGGGACAATCACGAGTGATTTGTTATCCCCCTTTAAAGACTTGAATGCAGTCTCACTGAAATATCTTGAATGAGCCTTCTCTCCATGAACAAGCATCACAGGAGATTCAATCTCATCAATTGTTGATAAAAGATGAGTATTCATGAAGGATAATGCTGATACCTTAGCCCAGCCTCCATTAGAGTTTACTGAACGCTCATGATAACCACGAGGCTTTTTGTAGTAATTGTAATAATCGACAACGAACTGAGGAGCTTCTTCAGGAAGAGTATCAGGAAGACCTCCGTCTCTATCGTAGAAGCCTGCAGCAAAATCTTTTGTTCTCTGAGCATTCATTGCAGAAAGCTTCTCATGTCTTTGCTGTTTAGTATCTTCACTGTCGTTGTAACCATTTCTAATCACACGGCTCATATCATACATTGTTGAGGCTACAGTAGCCTTGATACGGGTATCTACAGCAGCAGTTTTTAGCGCGATACCGCCCCAGCCGCAGATACCGATAATGCCAATTCTTTCCTTATCTACATTATCCAGATTAGAGAGAAAATCTACTGCAGCCTGAAAATCCTCAGTGTTGATATCAGGAGATGCCATATATCTTGGGGTACCAGAACTTTCACCGGTAAAGGAAGGATCAAAAGCTATTGTCAGATAGCCTCTCTCCGCCATAGTCTGAGCATATAGTCCTGAAGCCTGCTCTTTTACAGCACCAAACGGACCACTTACAGCAATGGCTGCAAGCTTACCAGTTGCTGACTTTGGTACGTACATATCTGCAGCAATAGTTGTACCGAATCTGGTTTTGAAGGTTACCTTTGAATGATTAACCTTATCACTTAACTTAAAGGTCTTATCCCACTTCTGAGTTAACTGAATTTCGTTTGTATTATTCTTAACGTCTGCGGCAGAAACGGCGAAAACCGCAGATGAAAGAGCGGCCCCTAATAAAACATATTTTAAAAGAGTTTTCATTTGTCTGTTCTCCATTAAGTAAGTCTGAGTAAACTATAGAACCTAAAGTTAACTTTAGGTCAAGGCTTAACTGTAAGTTTTTTTATAACCTGTTAATAATGCAGTAAATTAATTTAAACCTAAAGTTAACTTTAGGATTTATAATTAATCACAATGATAAGAAAAGTTTTACTGAGGAAAGAAATGTACACAATCGGCCAGCTTTCAAAGATGTTTGATCTTCCGGTATCTACCTTAAGATACTACGACAAGGAAGGTCTGTTCTTAGATCTCCAGAGAACATCTGGCATTCGTAAATTCAATGACAGACAGGTTGAAGCATTAAGAGTTATAGAATGCCTAAAAAAATCAGGTCTGGAAATCAAAGATATCCGTCAGTTCATGAAATGGTGTGAGGAAGGACCTTCCTCCTACCAGAAACGAAAGGATATGTTTGAAAAACAGAAAGAGAACATTGAAGCGGAAATGGAAAAGCTCAACAGAACACTGTGCATGATTAAATTTAAATGCTGGTACTACGAACAGGCATTAAAAGATGGTTCTGAGGAGAAAATTCAGCAAATGATTCCGGATAAGCTTCCAGAGGATATTCAGGCTCTGTATGATGAGGCACACAAAGGATCTGTAGCAACCGAAGAAATCGAACAGTAAGTTCATTCTTAGCAACAATACTCAGATTTTCAAGAGAACCGATGAAAAAGCCAGCATTTCTGCTGGCCTTTCTATTTGCATAAGGAATAGATTACATCATTCCTGGCATACCGCCCATGCCGCCCATAGGAGCTGCAGGAGCTGCAGATTCAGCCTTTGGAGCATCAGCAATCATGCACTCAGTTGTAAGCATTAAGCCTGCAATTGAAGCTGCGTACTGTAGAGCTGAACGGGTTACCTTAGCAGGATCAAGAATACCCATCTCAATCATATCACCGTACTGCTCGGTACCAGCGTTGTAACCGAAGTTACCTGAACCGTTGCGAACTTCATTAGCAACAACTGAAGCTTCCTGACCAGCGTTAGTTACGATCTGACGTAGAGGGGCTTCCATTGCAGTTAGAGCAACCTTGATACCAACGTCCTGATCCTGGTTCTCACCCTTTACAGTGCCAGCTAACTTCTTAGCAACACGTACAAGAGCTACACCGCCGCCAGGAACAATACCTTCCTCAACTGCAGCGCGAGTTGCGTGCATAGCGTCTTCAACACGGTCTTTCTTCTCTTTCATCTCAACTTCAGTTGCAGCGCCAACCTTGATAACAGCAACACCGCCAGCTAACTTAGCAACACGCTCCTGTAACTTCTCACGGTCGTAGTCTGAAGTTGACTTCTCAATCTGCTGACGGATCTGAGCAACACGTGCCTCAATAGCAGCAGAATCACCCTCACCATCGATAATGGTGGTGTTATCCTTGGTGATTACAACACGCTTTGCAACACCTAGATCATCTAAGGTTGCCTTGTCTAATTCCATACCTAGCTCTGAAGAGATTACAGTACCAGCAGTTAGAATTGCGATATCCTGTAACATAGCCTTACGACGGTCACCGAAACCAGGAGCCTTAACAGCAGCAACCTTTACGATACCACGCATGTTGTTAACAACTAGAGTTGCAAGAGCCTCTGACTCAACATCCTCTGCAATGATTAGAAGTGACTTGCCAGCTTTAGCTACGCCCTCTAGAACAGAGATTAGGTCACGGATGTTTGAAATCTTCTTGTCGCAAAGAAGAATGTAAGGATTCTCTAATTCAACAGTAGCGGTCTCAGCCTTGTTTACAAAGTAAGGTGACAGATAACCGCGGTCGAACTGCATACCCTCAACAACGTCTAACTGATCCTCAAGACCCTGGCCATCTTCAATGGTGATAACACCATCACGACCAACTTTCTCCATAGCCTCAGCAATCAGGTTACCAACAGTTGCATCTGAGTTAGCAGAAATAGTACCAACCTGAGCAATCTTGTTCTCACATGGCTGTGAAATAGCCTTCAGCTCGGTAACAGCTGCAGAAACTGCCTTATCAATACCGCGCTTTAGATCCATTGGGTTCATACCAGCAGCAATTGCCTTAAGACCTTCGTTAACAATAGCCTGAGCTAGAACAGTAGCAGTAGTGGTACCGTCACCAGCTGCATCGTTAGCCTTAGAAGCAACTTCCTTAACCATCTGGGCACCCATGTTCTGGAACTTGCCCTCAAGCTCAATCTCCTTAGCAACGGTTACACCGTCCTTGGTGATTAGAGGAGCGCCATAGCTCTTATCAAGAACAACGTTACGGCCTTTAGGACCTAGGGTTACTTTAACAGCATTTGCTAGTGTATTAACGCCCTCTAGCATCTGTGAACGAGCGTCATTACCGAAAACAACTTGTTTTGCAGACATTTTATCTATTTCCTACTTTAAATATTATTCTTCAACAATTGCGAATACGTCAGTCTCAGAGATGATTAGAACTTCTTCGCCATCAATCTTCTCTTTCTTGCAGCCGTAGCCTTCGTTATAGATTACTGTGTCACCTACTTTTACACTTAGAGGTGAGGTTGAACCGTTCTCTAAAACACGGCCCTTGCCTACAGCAATTACCTTACCGCGAGATGATTTCTCAGCTGCGCTACCTAGTAAAATACCGCCTGATGACTTCTTTTCTTCCTCAAGTGGCTTAACAATAACGCGATCATACAAAGGAACTAATTTCATTTGATTCTCCACGGTCTATAACCGTATAAATTCTTCAAATCGGAAAATGGTGTCCGATAACCACCAAAAACTCGACACTTTCATTTATATGTCAGAGCCATTTAATCTTTAACATTCTGTTAAATGGGGATGGGTATTTTTTATTTCAAGTAAAAATATAAAAATTTTTAAAAATATTTTTTATTTTTATTTTTCAGATAATTAGTATTTTTGAGTTTTATTATTACCAAGTCATTCTTAATTTCTTTAAAATTAGAGTAAACAACAGGTTACGGATTATCATATGCTGGCTTTTCTCGAAAAATATAAAAAGATCGATATGCTAGAGGGATCTCTGTGGGACAAGATCCTGGTATTTTCCATTCCTCTGGCACTGACAAGTTTTCTGCAGCAGTTATTCAATACCGCCGATGTGGTGACACTTGGACACTATGTAAACGACAATGCAATGGCTGCGGTTGGAAATAATGTTCCTGTAATCGGTTTTATTGTGGCACTGTTTGTCGGCATGTCTATCGGCGCCAATGTCGTCGTTGCAAGATATCTTGGAATGAAGGATGAGGAGAATGCAAAAGATGCAGTTAATACATCCTTCTCTGTAGCCATCATTATTGGAATTCTATTCTGTATTCTCGGAGAATTCTTTGTTTCTCAGATAACAGAGCTTATGGATGTCCCTGATGAAGTTAAGCCTGAATCCATAAAATACCTAAGAGCATATTTTCTGGGACTTCCCTTTATCTCAATCTACAATTTCGAGGCAGCGCTGTTAAGAAGTAACGGTGACACACATACTCCTCTGATTGCACTTATTTATGCAAGTATTCTCAATATTGCAGGAAACCTTGTCTGTGTTCTTGTCTTTAATATGGGGATCGGTGGCGTAGCCTTCTGTACATCTATGGCAAACGCCTTAAGTGCACTTTATCTTTTCAGAAAAATTCTAAATGCAGAAGGTCCAATTAGTCTAGATCTTAGAAAACTGATGAGGCTTAACTCCAGAAAGCTGAGAGCAATTGTGGCCATTGGCCTTCCTACCGGCATTCAGGGAATTGTATTCTCAATTTCTAATCTGGTGATACAGTCATCAATAAACAGTCTCGGGGCAGATGCCATGGCAGCTTCTGCTGCTGCATTTACCATTGAAATCAATATCTACTGTTTCATAAATGCATTTGGTCTGGCAGCAACAACCTTTATCGGACAGAACTTTGGAGCAAAAAACATCAGACGCTGTGTCGAAATTGCAAAGGTCTCATCTTTAATTGGACTTATTGTAACGACAGTTATAACAGCAGGAGTCTATTTCTTTGCAAAACCATTGTTAAGTATGTATACCGTGAGTGAGGTAGTTATCAGTATCGCCATGGTTAGAATCTTCTATGTACTTCTGCCTCAGCCAATTAATATTCTGCTTGAGGTTCTGTCAGGATCCATGAGAGGATACGGCTTCTCTTTGCCTCCAACCATTATTACGCTGATAACGATCTGTAGCTGCAGACTAATTTACGTATTCACTATCTTTGAAAAATTCCCTACTTTTGATGTACTGATGATGGTTTACCCATTGAGCTGGGTTATCTGTATTGTATTTCTGGTTGTTATGTATATTTACAAGATCAGAAAGGTGGAAAAGGAATATTCACTTGTATCTAAATTGAAAAAAGCTTAAATCTCAATCAGATATTTAGACTCACGCTTTTAAAGTTATATCTTTCAAAACGTCTATATTTTCGCTCTTTTAAGATATATCTTATATAAACACAAAATACCATTTTTTATAAGTTATAACTTACAAAATTAAGATTTATACATATAATATAAGATATAACTGACAGAATAGTTCTTAATAGATAAAAATATTTGTTGCAGAGGTTTACTTTATGATTAAAAGAGAGCTATATCTTGAAAGAATCAGACCTTTTATGCATAAGGACCTGATAAAGGTCATAACTGGTATACGAAGATGTGGAAAATCTGTAATACTGCAACTCATTCAAAAGGAACTTGAGAGTGACGGCATTTCCTCATCATCAATGCTTACCTATAACTTTGAATCATTAAAACTATCAAAGATTTGTACCGCAGAAGCATTACATAAGGATGTCATAGAGAAAGCAAAAGCAATAAAAGGAAAAGCTTACCTCTTTTTTGATGAAATACAGGAAGTTAAAGATTGGGAAAAAGTAATAAATTCATTAAGAATTGACATTGAATGCGATATTTATATCACAGGTTCAAATTCAAAACTTTTATCAGGAGAACTTTCAACATACCTTGCCGGACGTTATGTCGAATTTATAATATATCCATTTTCTTTTAAAGAATTTTGCAGCCTTATCCAGAAAACAACCCCTAAAACCACAACAGCAGAATGTTTCAACCTTTATTTAAAATTTGGCGGAATGCCATATTTATGTAATCTTCAATATCAGGAAGAGCCGGTAAAACAATATCTTCAAGATCTTTATAATGCAGTTGAGTTAAAAGACTTAATTCGTCGAAACAAAATTAGAGATGTAGACCTTCTAGAACGCATTATTAATTACATAACAGCAAATACAGGCAATACATTTTCCGCAACATCAATTTCCAAATATCTGAAAAGTGAAGGAAGAAATGTTGCACCGGAAACAGTGTTGAACTATGTTCATGCAGGTATTGATGCATTTCTATTCTATCCTGTAAAACGACAGGAAATCGAAGGAAAAAAAATACTATCAGTCCAAGAAAAATACTATATTGTGGATCACGGAATACGTGAAGCGGTCATTGGAGATAATATGTCCAATATCAACATGATATTAGAAAATATAGTATTTTTGGAACTAATTCGTCGAGGATACAAGGTTACAGTTGGGAAATATGCCCAAAAGGAAATTGACTTCATCGCCCAAAAACAGGCAAAAACCATCTATATTCAGGTCTGCTATATTTTAGCAACACAAGAAACTAGAGAACGCGAGTTTGGAGTATATAGGAACATAAAAGATAATTATCCAAAATATGTGCTTTCACTTGATGAATTCGACATGAGCAAAGATGGAATCATTCATAAAAATATAAAAGACTTTTTGCTTGAAGATGATTAAGAGAAAAATTAAGAAAGGAGCCCAAAGGCTCCCTTGCTATTGATTATTTTCTTTCTATTAGAAAGGAAGATCGTCGTTAATTGGCTCAGCATTATCTGGATTTCCAAAACCGCCGGCATTATTCTGACCGCCGAAGGAATTGTTCTGATTGTTGAAGCCTGCTGCATTATTGAATGACTGCTGCTGATTCATTCCGCCGTGGAATGGGTTGGTGTTAACCTGTCCCTGAGGGGCCTGAGTTGGAGCCTGACCAAACTGTCCTGCCTGCTGCTTGTTGCCGAATGAATTCTGTGAAGCATAACCATTGCCAAAATTCTGAGAGGCGCCATTGCCATAGCCAGCATTAGCATTACCGTAGCCACCGCGTGCCTGCTGATTGCCGAACTGCTGTCTCTGAGCTCCGCCATACTGACCGTTCTGAGAAGCATAGCCATTTGATGAGTAGTCATCTCCTGAAGAGGAAACATTCTGAGAATCACCTCTTGAGCCTAACATTAAAAGACCGTTTGGTTCACAGACAACTTCTGTTGAATACTTCTTCTCTCCAGTATTCTTGTCCTCATAGGAACGGGTGCGAAGTTTACCTTCAATATGAACCTGTGAACCTTTGTGCAGGTACTGCTGCATAATTTCTGCAGTTCTGCCGAAGGCTACAACTCTAACCCATTCGGTTTCATTGATTAGATTACCTGTCTGCTGATCTCTGCGGGTTTCATTGATTGCGAGGTTGATATTTGCAACGGTAGTACCGGTTGAGGTGTTGCGAACTGTTGGTTCATCTCCAAGATTACCAATCAGCTGAACTCTGTTGAATCCGTTTGCCATTTGGAATAACTCCTAAAAAATCATAGTTTCGTGGATTATCTTTTAGTTTCGTGGAATTTGTTGAATATCAGTAAGTTAACCAAACAAATTTAAAGAAAAAACTCTAAGACAATTGAGGTGTAGTATATCAGATAGAAATTAAGGTATGAAATTAATCTTAGAAACTATTTGTATCTTACCTACAAAAAAAACAGCTGAAAGCTTCTTTTACCTTCAGCCGTTCTGTATGTACCTAGGAGATACTATTTTGTAATAGCTTTAACAATAGCATTTCTGATGAAATCTACATCTACATCAAGACATATTGTGTGCTTAGGTCTGCCCTTGAACTTATCATCAGGAACATTATATTCAGTCAGAGGTCTGATGGTCTGACCATCAGTATAGCCTGAGGTTGAAACTGCAATTCTAGACTCAATGGTCTTGTACTTCTCAGGATGCAGCAGATAACTTATGGTCTGAGCATCATGAACGCACATTCCGGCAAAATTCTCATACTTCTTGGAGAAATCGATATAGAAAGCAGAAACATTGGTCAGGAACTCGTCTCCGGTTGACGCAATTTCCTTATCGGTTACCAGAACCTTATGAGTTACATCCAGAGGAACGACCACTAAATTCAGATCTGAAGCGAAGACAAGATCAGCAGCCTCTGGATCATTGTAAATGTTGAACTCAGCAAACTGAGTCATATTGCCGCAGTTTCCGTCTGTACCAAAGGCACCGCCCATACTTACAACCTTCTTTAAAAGCTTTGGAAGTTCTGGACACAGATTTAAAGCAATTGCGAGATTGGTCAGAGGGCCAAGAGTAGCAATAGTAACCTCACCAGGATACTTTCTGGCCTGTTCGATTATGAAATGAACTGCTTCAGGAGCCTCGCCATCAAATTTATTGTCATAGTACTCACCTAGACCGTCCTTTCCATGAATATGTGTATAGAAAGGTAGAGGTTTTCTAGACAATGGTCTTGATGCACCTTTTAAGACAGGGATATCTGAACCATAGTTGCTCATAGCCAGCTTACAGTTTTTTACGGCAGTCTCAACAGGAACATTTCCATAAGTACAGGTAAAACCTAAAACCTCGTGGGTTACCATACCGTATCTGACAGCGACAGCATCATCAACGCCGATATCTGTATCAATGATAATCTTATCCATTACATTATTCCTTGAAGTTATGTAAAGAGAAAGGAGTAAATATACTACTAAATTAAGTTATAGCCTAATTTGATTTCCTAAAACGATACGCCTATCTTAGTTTTGAACACAGATAATTAAAAACGGAGAAAAATGTAATGTTCTTCAACCTATAAAGAACAAATAGCAGAGGAATCTTTTTAAGCTTCTCTACGTTGTTTGTGAAGAATTTCCTGTTTTATATCTCTGATGGTCTTGCGTTTTTCCTTAGTTGAGGCTTTTGCTCTTATCGAAAAGAACATTCCAACTACAACAAAAAGTGCGCCTACAAACTCATACAAAGAGAAGAGTTCATCAAGCAGGAACACACCAAACATTACACCAAAAACAGGAACCAGATATATAAAGGTTGAGCCTTTACTTGCTCCGACTCTGGCAATTGCATAGTTCCATGAAGCAAAGGAAACCACACCGGCAAATACAGAAAGAACAAAGAAGTAGACTGCATCGGACAGGGTAAATCTGTAAACATGAAGTAAATCCAGACATAAGCCCGTAATCAGACACAAGGTAGCGCCAAACAGTCCTGTATATGCGGTAACCACAAGAGCACTTATATTTGCAGAAAGTCTCCAGCTGATAATTACATAAACAGACCACATGATCTCGCAAACCAGCACCAGCAGCTCACCAATATTGAATTCAAAGTTAACAAGCGTACTGAATGAGCCCTTACAGACAATAAAAATCGCACCGAAGCAGGAAACCAAGATACCCAGCCATCCAGATGAAGACAGTCGCTCTCCGATAAAGAAGAAAGCAAGAATCGAGGTTACAGATGGACCGATACTTTCAATAATGGCAGCATTTGAAGCTGGAGTGTATCGCAGACCTTCGAAAAGAAGAGAATTATGAAGAAAGATTCCGACCACAGACATTATAAAAAGGATCTTCAGATCATGACGTGAAACAAGTATCCCCTTTTTTCCATGAAGGATCAGAATTAGAGAAAATAGAATCAATGCCACCACATAAAACCTGGCGGCAGTTATAAGCATTGGGGACATGGAATCTCTGAGGACTCTACCACACAGAGGTGTTGCTCCCCATATAAAGCAGGCTAAAAGAAGAATCAGGTAATATTTGAATTTACCATTAAGCATAGTATCAGCTCAATTCTCACTGCTAGCTGTTCTTTTCCTCAGAATCATCTGAAGCTGATGCTGAACCATCAATTGTATTGTGGTTAAGTTCCTCTTTCTCATCTTGAACAACAGTTGCAGTACCATCAATAGTCCTTCCCTTTGAGAACACATCAGTAAAACCATCTGAAGTTGAAGACCTGAAAGCAAAGCTGGTACCGCTGCCACTTTTAGATGAATAAACTTTGGCACACTTGCTCTGAACAAAAGGTAGCAACAGCAATAAAGCCAGTACATCTGAAATGAAACCTGGGAACAGGAAAAGAAAACCTGACAAAGGCAGGAAGATAATCTTGATATCGACAACGCCTTGCTGCAGCTGTTCCATTACACGCTTAAAGCAGCGTTTGATAATAACTGCACCGATGACCATCATAGCAAACATCAAAAAGATTACATTAAGGCCACCAATATAACCGCCTATCTGGATCAGAAGAAGAATTTCAAGGACAAAAAGAATAACCAGGGATAAAAATATTTTTTGCATAATCTCTATTCATGTAAATGTATGTGAATGTCAGACTTGAATTTTAGAATATTTTCATCAGTACAGGCAAAAAAAATATCGGCCTTTTTTTCTGTGGACAAAATTCATCATAACAAGTACCAATTTGTGATACATATCTTTTTTAAGTGATCCTTATCATCTTAAATGTGAGCAATTTATCAAAACAATTCTTATTATTTAATTATTAAAAAAAATATGTCGTATACATTAAATATCTGGACCAGCAAAATAACCAATTACATTTTCTAATATTTTATTCAGTATTCTAGTACGTCGAGGTTAAGATGGGATTATCTAAACTAAGTTTAAGAGCTAAGCTTATTATCGGATTTACAGTATTGAACATACTGATTCTGATTACTTCAGCATTCTCTGTGTTGAATACAAATTCAAATATTGATGCTTCATATAACGTCAGTATGATTCTTGGAAAATCATATAACCGTGTTATGAATACACAGAAAGCATTGGAAAAATTCGATGTCTACACCATTGAATTCTTAACCGATGACAACAACAGAATCTCTAATGATGAATTCATGAGAGTATCATCTGACATGATTGAAGAAATCGCAAAAGTTACAAACACCATGAATGAAAAAATCATTGGTGTTCTGCCTTCTTCAGATCCATACAAAAATAACATTCTAAAAGCTAAAGTTGATGTTTCTGAATTCTCTAAATACTTCAGATCAACAATCGTTGATTTAATTAAACAGGGTAAAAAGGCTGAGGCTCTTGACCTTTATCTGAAGGATGTTAATCCTAAGTTCAGAAATTGTAAGGTTCTATTTGAACACCTGATTGACGAGCAGGTTGCACTATCAACACAGATTGTTCAGAAGAATTCTAGCAAGACCCCAATGTACATCTCTATTGCTATCGCTATTGTTGCAATTCTGATCGGTTTAATCATTACAACCAATCTGACCTCATACATTAAGAACAACTTCGCTGTTCTGATTGATGCAATGAAGAAGATGGCTCATGGTAAATTCAACTTCAAGATTGATAACCACTCCAAAGACGAGTTCGGTGCTGTATTTGACAGCTCTATTGAAATGCGCCGTAAACTTGGAGGATCAATTTCTGATGTTGTTAACTCCTACCGTGAACTTGGTGGACAGTTAGAGAACATCAACAGTCAGGTTATGCAGATTGCTGATGCAATTTCAGAAGCTGAAAGCCGTTCAATGACCGTTTCTGCAGCTTCCGATGAGATGGTATCAACAACCGGAGATATCGCAAAGAACTGCGAAAGTGCAGCTCAGCATTCTAACCAGACTCAGGAAATCACCAAGCAAGGTGTGGATGAAATTGAAGTCGTTATTGCTCAGATCAGAAACCAGGCTGATAAGACCCGTCGTGACGCCGACCTGATTAGTCAGTTGGTAGATCAGAGTAATAAAATTGGTTCTATTGTTCAGACCATTGAAGATATTGCCTCTCAAACCAACCTGCATGCACTTAATGCTGCTATTGAGGCTGCCCGTGCAGGTGAAGCTGGTAAGGGATTCGCAGTGGTTGCTGATGAAGTTCGTGCTCTGGCATCTCGTTCATCATCTTCAACTCAGGAAATTACCAAGATGGTTTCCCAGATTCAGACTGATGCAAACAGCGCAAATGAATCTATGATTCAGACTCTTGGTGACATGAACTCTCTTGCAGATAAGGCTGCAGGTGTTACCGATATTCTTAATGATATTATCAACCGTGTTGAGAATGTTAACAGTCAGATTGGACAGATTGCTACCGCTGCTACCGAGCAGACAACCGCAACATCTGAAATTTCTACTAACATGCAGGGTGTAAGTAACCTTACTCAGGAAAGTGCAAACATTTCCCAGACTACTTCTCAGCAGGTTCAGCAGATCAAGTCTCAATCTCAGCAGCTGCTTGATAAGCTGTCTATTTTCGAATTTGATTAAAATCGTACTATTACTAATACTGAAGTTGAGGAGCCAAATGGCTCCTCTTTTTTGATGATAAACGGTTTAAGCTCAAGTCGATCTAATAACCAATCAGACTACTTCTGGACTGATTTCAGAATAGATTCCACCTCAGACCATCTCTCTTTGGCAATATCCAAAAGGTCTAAGGCAGCTTCAAGTGTATATCCTTTCTTGTTTACCAAAGTCATAACCTTATTAAAATCGCTTTCTGCGCCCCTCAGCTTTTCCTTGAATCAGCCCCTCAGCTTTTCCTTGAATCAGCCCCTCGGCTTTTCCTTGAATCAGCCCCTCAGCTTTTCCTTGAATCAGCCCCTCGGCTTTTCCTTGAATCAGCCCCTCAGCTTTTCCTTGAATCAGCCCCTCAGCTTTTCCTTTTTCGATACCTCGTGATTCTCCATCTAGGCCAGCTTCATAAAGAGCATTGTCATAATCCATAAGT
>ONFP01000152.1 GCA_900317105.1 uncultured Succinatimonas sp.
ACTCTAGTTTCCCACATGGAAAATTAACTCAAACCTAGACTGGCTCTAGTGTTGAAGATCTTTAAAAACTTACATTGATTTATTTAAGGTGAAATGCCGTATAAGAAGTGAAAAATAAGAGAAAAATAACTTATTTATCAGGTAGATAACTTGAAAAAGTGTGTTAATTATGATAGAATTTACTCATCAAAACAAATACTTAACATAAGAAACACACTATGAATATTTTATCTAATTTTAATTCTTCAGGCAAATTTTCTGACACCTTTTCTTCACTTTTTTCAGCATTAGGTCTTTGTTCTCTTTTAAGGAGAGCAGGATTTAAAAAGAGAGAAGGTTATGGTGCTTCAGTAAGTTCGTTACTGTTTATGGTTCTGTCATCATGTTTCTATGATTCAAATAAAACCATCTATGGCAATTACACCTCTTACAGAAAGTCTAATATCTGCACTTCAAAGAGTAGTCTTTACAGATTTTTATCAAACTGCCGTAACAACTGGAGAAAGCTAATACTTCTGCTTTCAGAAAGGGTTATCTCCAAAGTTTCTAAATTATCTGATTCAGATAGAAAGTTCTGCTTTGTCATTGATGACTCAATGCTTGAAAGAGCCAAAGGCAAAGAAGTAGAGCTTATGTCCCGCCAGTATGACCACGTATCAAAGACCTTTGTTAAAGGCTTTAATATGCTGCAGATTGGATGGACTGATGGTGTAAGTTTTTTTCCTGTTAACTCAGCTTTAATGTCTTCTAAAAGAGAAGAAAACAGATATTGTGAGGTTAAGGAAGAAAAGTCTGACCCAAGAACCTGTGGAGGCAAGAGAAGAGCTGAAGCTGTTAAAACTAAAACAACTGTTGCTGTTGATATGCTTGAACAGGCTATAAATTCAGGTATTACAGGAGACTATGTTCTGATGGATACCTGGTTTACAACCGAGCCTTTTATAAAACAGATAAATGAACTTGGTCTGGATGTCATAGGTATGGTCAAACCTTTACGTCAGCGTTACATCTATAATGGTCAGTCTTTAAACTTAAGAAAACTCTATAAGGCAGCTCCCGGTAAGAAATCCCGAGATGTCATCTGTTCTGTTCAGGTTAAGACAAAGAGCGGTATTCCCTGCAAGATTGTCTTTATCCGTAACCGTAACTGTAAACGACAGTTCCTTGCAATACTCTCAACTGATACCAGTTTAGATGATGATGCAATCGTAAGACTGTATGCAAGAAGGTGGTTTATTGAAACCAACTTCAGAGCTCAAAAACAGTACTTTAAGCTTGGTACAGAAACATATGCCAGAGACTACGATAATCTCATAGCCTTTATGTCTGTATCTTCAATCAGATACATAATGCTTGAGTTCTGCAGACGCTATGAACAGGATGAACGCTCATTAGGTGCCTTGTTTAGAAACACCAAAGAGCAATTGCAGGATATTCCTTTCCTAACTGCTTTAGACTCGCTAATGAAGCTCTTTTTGGATATTCCAAAGAAACTTGAAGAAGCTGGATTACTCAAGAAAGGTTGTATTGCAAAAGCAGAAGCTATCATCACTGAGCTTTTAGGAGAGTGGTTCAATGGTATCTGCAACTTCCTTCAAGAGATCTTACCCAAGCCATCAACTTAGGTTAAATAAATCAATGTAAGTTTTTAAAGAGCGTCAACGCTAGATCTTATCTAGGTTTAGTTAGATTTTATATCTGGGAAACTCGAGTTATTAATTTTATAAAGGCTTCAATTTTTGGATCTATGATTTTTCCATTAGCATCCTTGTTAAACCAGTTATAAATAAAAGGTCCATGTCTGTCACCATTCAAATCTGTATATATAAATTCTATGAATTTGTCAGGTTCATTTCCTAAAGCAATGGCTTGATTTGTATTGGCGGAATTGTCTCTATTAATGAAATTAATTCACATATAGCTTATAATGGCCCTAAATTTATAACTATTAGAGGATAAGATGGGTTTATTTTCCTTTTTTAAGAAAAAAAATACAGATAATGATGAAGTCCTGAACGAGAAAGAAAATTTACAAGAAAATGTTCAGTCATCAGTTGAAGAGAACATAGTAGAAGAAGCTCCTGTCGTAGAAGATACAGCTGAACAGGAAATTAAGGCTGAGATTTCAGAAGATACTGTTTTGCCAGATGAAAAGGCTGTAGATGATACACCAGCTTTAGAAGAGACCGATGTACAGGAAGCTACCGTTGAAAATGCTCAGGCTAAGCCTTCAACAGAAGAAAATACTGTTGATGATACAGTAGCTTTAGAAGAGACTGATGTACAGGATGCTACCGTTGAAAATGCTCAGGCTAAGCCTTCAACAGAGGAAAATACTGTTGAAGATACAGTAGCTTTAGAAGAGACTGATATACAGGAAGCTACCGTTGAGAATGCCCAGGAGGAGACTGCTGTAAAAGAAACTCCAGAGAAGGTTAAATTAAGTTTCTTTGAAAGATTAAAGAGAACAAGAGAGAATCTTGCATACGGTATTTCAGCTTTAGTTAAGGGCAAGAAGATTGATGATGATCTTTACGAAGATCTCGAAACTGCATTATTAACAGCTGATCTTGGTGTTGAAACCACAGATACAATTATTGAGCGTCTGAAGGATGAATCAAAGTTAAGAGATCTGCATGATGCAGGTGCTCTAAAGGTTAACTTAAAGAACATCTTAAAGGAAATATTAGAGCCCTGCGCACAGCCTCTTAATGTTAAAAAGGAAGGCGATTCACCATATGTGATTTTAATGGTAGGCGTAAATGGTGCCGGTAAGACTACCACCATTGGTAAGCTTGCACTTAAATACAAGTCACAGGGTATGAAGGTAATGCTTGCTGCAGGCGATACTTTCCGAGCTGCAGCTGTAGAGCAGTTAAAAGAGTGGGGTAAGAGAACTGATACTCCTGTTATTTCTCAGCCAACTGGATCAGACAGTGCTTCAGTTATCTTTGATGCTTTGAATGCAGCAAAGGCAAGAAAGGCTGATGTACTTATCTGTGATACTGCAGGCAGACTTCAGAATAAAGACAATCTGATGGAAGAATTAAAGAAGATCGTTCGTGTCATGAAAAAGATTGACGAGAATGTTCCAAATGAGGTTATGCTGGTTCTTGACGCTACAACCGGTCAGAACGCTGTATCTCAGATGAAGATTTTCAAAGAAGCTGTAAATGTAAGCGGCCTGTGCCTGACGAAGCTTGATGGCACAGCAAAGGGCGGTGTAG
>ONFP01000067.1 GCA_900317105.1 uncultured Succinatimonas sp.
AATACTTTCAACAGAAGACAGCATTGCCTTGAATATTCCTGTAGCGTCAATCTTATCGTTCTTATCAAGGTTTAAGAATGCTTTGATTTTTGCTGCAGGAAGTATCCGACACTGATGTCCCTTGCTTTCAAAATATCTTGCCAGATAGTTGCATGAGCCACAGGCTTCGATAGCAAAAAGTAAAGGCTCTGCTGAATGCTCAACAAATTCAAAGAATTTACTGCGGGTAAGCTGAAAGTTTTTGAGAAGCTTTTTAGTGCTGTCCCAATAACAGATCTGCATGACTCTGCTGGCTACATCTACCGCAACAGGTTTAACTCCAAGGGTATTCTGGTAGTAAGCAATAGTTGCAATTGCATAATCATTAAGCTTAAGTTTCATTTGAAAGGTAGCTCCGATTAAATGGCTGTTTATTACAACTTCAATCAAAGCTATGATGAACCTAGGAATGCAGCTTATTTTGAAGTACCTAGAGTCAGGAGATTGCGTCCGTTAAAGTATTTCCTTTCTCTACATACTGTTATGAAACGACCTTTGTCAAGCTAAATTTAGTGATTTAGCTGAGACGCTCTCCTCAGTGTAAGCACGGCCTTGGCCACTCTGTTATACAAGGATTGGTTACCATAGGTCAATGGTTCGCCGCGAATTCTACTGTCTATTCTCGAGGATCACTTTGTGTGCCATCATAGTATGTGCGTAGATAATTCAAACCTTCTTGATGGAAAACGTCTTACCTAAATCACTATTCCTGTTTTTTAAATAAATCCCTTAATCTCTTTAATCCAAAGCACTTTCTCTCAATACAGAATTATCTTTTGGTTGTGTTGTTCCTTCATAGTGAGATGTTGCCATGCCCCATATAAAGCAGCAAAGCTCTCTTGCTACGGCAGTAACTGCCTTATTTGAATTCTTTCCTTTGGTTGTCAAACGATTATACTTCCTCTGGCATCTAGTTGAAGCCTTATCTGCATAGGTGACAACCTCCTGAGGCATATTCTTTTGTCTCTTTTTGAGTTCAGCTGATTTCTGCCCAACAAATCCACGCATGTAGGACCAAGCACATTCAACGGCAAGTCTTCTAAGATGACGATTTCCTGCTTTAGTGATACCAGTTTTACGTTCGTTATCTCCGCTGGATTTTTCTCCAGGAGTCAATCCAATGTAACCGGCAAATTTTTCGGCTGATTTAAATCTGTTAAAATCACCAACTTCTGTCACAAAGGACAGAGCTGTATGAGTTTTAATTCCTTTAATGCAGGTTAACTTCTTTACTGTATCTGCATATCGTTCTGTTTGTGAGAGTTCTTCAATTCTTAAATCTAGGGCATCAATCTTATCGCTTAACGTTTCGTAAGTTGCTAAGTACTCATTGATAATCTCTCGTTGCTTGTCTGTGCAGGAGAGCTTTTTTATCCATTCAATGTGCTTTAACGTCCATTTGGTCTTACCGTCAAATTTAAATCCGTGTCTGAGGAGAAAAGCATTTAGCTGCTGTTTAATATGCTTTAAGGCTGTATTATGGTCATCCCTCATTCTGATGTAATCCCTGACATCCTCGTCCTCAGTATCAGGAATAT
Organism: uncultured Succinatimonas sp.; assembly: GCA_900317105.1. GTDB lineage: Bacteria > Pseudomonadota > Gammaproteobacteria > Enterobacterales > Succinivibrionaceae > Succinivibrio. The sequence goes on from ONFP01000067.1 coordinate 1,578, forward strand.
ATACAGGCTTATAAGATCCGCTTGACAGACATCTTGCTATTTCAATTGAGTCCTTGTAATCATTCTTTACCTTCTTACCTCCTTTCTGTACTGCCATAGTCGTAGGGGCAAGAATGACACATTTAATCCCTCTTTTACTTAGTTCTCTTTGAGGAGCATAGCCAAGACATCCAGCCTCATAACCACAGACAACATCAATGTCTTTTCTTTGTTTCTTAAGGGTACTGATGTACTTTTCTGTGTTCTTAATAAAATCCTCTTTAAACTGGACCTGACCAAATATTTTATCCTCAGTTAAACCATATCCTGGTTCAAAAGAACATAAAGTAAAGTTTGAAGAGTGGACATCTATGCCAACATATATTATCTTATTCATTGAAACGACCTTCCTATGTATGCGGTAAATCCGTATCTGTTTTTTTTACATTTACAGTTTACACGGTAAATCCACGAATTTACATTCGCGGAGGTCGTTTCATATTGTCTATTCGTGTGGCAAAGAGTAAATCCAGCATCAGCAGAATCATTGTAATCAGCTGTACACTGCAGACAATCTCAATGCTTGCATTCATACCCTTTGCATAAATGTACTGACCTAAAACAAGTCTTGTAAAGGCACAGATACCAATCATGGAAAGGGCAATCTGCCATTCTAAGATCAGGAAGGTTAGGGCAACACAGAAGATTACTGACAGAGTCAGACCTAAAAGTCCAAGTGAACCGTAGGAGCTTACCGGATCATCATTTCCTCCGTAATTGATGGAGGTTGCACATAGGGCTGAAAGCATAACTACAATACCAAAACCGAAGCAGAAGGCTAAATCCGGCTTTAATACGGAAATGTAGTATTCAAAGCAGGCAGTAAATAAAGCTGCGGTAATAATTACAATTACAGCAGTTACATAGTTATCTGGCTTTCTCTGTGAGAACTCACCTAAAAGCTTTCCAATGCCTCTAAAGCCGTCACAGCCGACCAGCAGCAGATAGATAACTAGTACCAGCTGAGCACATAAAAGTGGATTGGTATAATCATCGAGCAGCAGGGCAAAAAGACTGCAGATAAAACCAATACAGAAATAAGGTATTGGCATAAAGCCCGGTTTTGATGGTCCTACAAACTGCAGTGCGGAACGGGAGAATACCACTCCAAGATTTGTATAGTTAAAGAAGGAGGCAAAAAGCTGTCTTATGAACAGGAACAGATAGATGCCACCTGAGATGCTGCCTGAACCTGAGCCGTTAAGTAAAGGAGAATCCTCTGTGCTGTTTATAGCCTCAGAAGTATCTGCACTGGTATCCTTAACATTAGCAAATATGGTTTTGTTCAGAGTATTCTGAATGTTTTTCTGATTATAATCATCTGGCTCCTTGAAACGAGGCAGATCATCAAGTGAGCTTAACTGGTCTTTAAGATTTCTGTCTAATGCAGTTTTAACCTCGCTCTGGGCTTCTTTCTCTAAAGCTGCTTTCTGCTCTTCAAGTAAAGCCTTTTTCTTCTGTCTTTCTGCATTTAGTCTGTCACCTTCAGCTCCAGGGGTAATGTAGATTGGACCGTCATCATCTTTCTTATCAAATACCTTTGGTTTAGCTCCTGGAGTGATATAGATGGAATCAGAATCCTCTGATGGCTCATTGAGCTTTGTCTTTTCAAAAAGCTCACGGCTGGCATAACCGTTATTCTCAAAGCTTTCCGTGGCTGAAGAGCTATGTTTTTTAGCTCTGTTAAGTGGAGCCCCCGGGGTGATGTATGGAGAGTCTTCCTCTTCATCTGAAGGTTTATCTGCAGTGTTTTCCAGAGCAGAACGCACTTCCTCGTCCTTATCCTCTGAAGTTCTGATAATAGTATTCTGGGTGGCAAAACGAGGTGCCTTATTCAGATCACCGTTGTCATCCCCGGTTGTCTTGTGATCAAAAAGCTTGGCATTCTCCTCGGCCTTAAGCTCCTCTGGAGTCTTTTTCTTTTTTACAAGAGGTTCACCTGGTGCAATGTATAGATGATCACTGTCTCGGCCTTCTTCATTTAAGTAGGATTCATCAGATTTGTATTTGTAGTAATTGCTGGAAATATCCTCGTAATTATCTACTTTTGGTGTGTTATCTGAATTAGAGAACTGTGACTGAGCTGAATTGCTCTGATTCTGTGCGGATGTGTTTCCCATAAAATCGGTCAGAGGATTATTCTGACTGAACTGATTATTCTCTCCAAACTGGAGGTTCTGCTCTAATCCTGAATTAGGGGTTGCAGGTGAATTGTTCTGACTGTTCTGATAAGAGGAAAAAGAACTGCTGCCGAAACTTGGTTCGTTGTTTCTGAAGTTATGATTTACACTTCTGTTCTGTCTTGATGCACCTTTGTTTGTTTTTATGTTGCTTCTAATCTTTGTAAATAAAGAAGCTTTAGCTTTTGCTTCTGAACCTTCACTTGAATTATCACGTGTGAACAAGCTAAATCCCATTTTTAATTCCGTATGTCTAATATTTTAAGAATAAATTTTATCTATCATATCGTATAATAGCACCACACTTATGGTTATAAAAAGGGCTTTTTAATACAAATTTCCTAATTTTTCTCAAAGAAATTAAAAAGTTGTAATACAATATCAGCCTTTAAAGACGTTTTTAGCTAAAAAACAATTCAGAATGATTACATTAGAAAATATTCATAAAATCTATGAGTTAGATCATGGAAAGAAACTTCATGCTCTAAAAGGTATTGATCTTCATATCAACAAAGGTGAGATCTTTGGTGTGATCGGTCTATCCGGTGCCGGTAAATCCACTCTTATCCGTATCATCAATATGCTTGAGCTTCCAACTGAGGGCAGGGTTATTATTGATGGTGAGGATATTACCTCATATCGTGAAGCAAAACTAAGAAAAGTCCGTCAGTCTATCGGCATGATTTTCCAGCAGTTCAATCTGCTTTCCTCAAAGACTGTTTTTGAGAATGTCGCCTTTCCGTTAGAGCTTGATGAGTCTCTGTCAAAAGATCAGATTAAGACACGTGTTCATGAGCTTTTAAAGATGGTTGAGCTTGATGATAAGGCTGATGTATATCCTGCTCAGTTATCTGGCGGTCAGAAACAGCGTGTGGGTATTGCCCGTGCGCTTGCCACCAATCCAAAGATCCTTTTATGTGATGAAGCAACTTCTGCTTTAGATCCTAAAACTACCAGCTCTATTCTGAAGCTTTTAACCACACTGCGTGATAAGCTCGATCTTACCATCGTGATTATTACCCATCAGCTGGAAGTAATCAAAGAGTGCTGCGACCGTGTTGCTGTAATTGATGGCGGTCTTATCAGTGAAAAGGGAAATACCATTGATCTGTTTGCAAATCCTCAGAAGGATTTAACCAAACGTCTGGTTAGTGCTGTTGTTAGAAAGGATCTTAATGATCTGCTTGAGTATACAAAACTTTCAGATACCTATTCAGAGGGTTCAAGAGCCTGGTTTGAGGTTCTGTTCTTAGGTGATAAGGCTGAAGATCCGGTTATCGTTGAGGTTGCCAAGGAGCTTAATGTTAACGTAAGTATTCTGGCAGGCCAGATCAATCATATTCAGAATCAGCCTTTAGGAATTCTGGTGGTGGCAGTTAAGGGCGATGAGGCACTTATCAGGAGAGCCTACGATGAGCTTGAAAAACGTGTATATCATGTTCGGCTATTAGGTTATGAGGTAGAGAATTAGTATGAACAGCTTTTTACTTTCTTTAGGTTTATCTACCTATAACGCCAAGATTATCCAGCTTCTGTTCGACGGTTCTGTGGATACTCTGTACATGGTGCTTTTATCTACCGCCGTATCAATTATCTTCGGTGTTCCTCTAGGAGTGATTCTTCTGGTTACCTCAAAGGGCTACTTCTGGGAGAACAGAACCTTCTACTCTGTATTAGGCACTGTTGTAAATGCACTGCGTTCTGTTCCATTTATTATTCTGATGGTGGCAATTATTCCTATTACCAAGTTCATTGTTGGAACCAGTATCGGCACTACAGCTGCTATTGTGCCTCTGACTATTTCAACTATTCCTTTTTTAGGAAGACTGGTTGAAACCTCATTAAGAACAGTACCATACGGTCTGATTGAGGCAGCTCAGTCAATGGGAGCAAGTCCATTAAGAATTATTAGAAAGGTTCTGCTGCCTGAGGCTCTGCCTGAGCTGATTCAGAACTTTACTCTAACCGTGATTGTGATTATCGGCTGTTCTGCAATGGCAGGAACCATCGGTGGCGGTGGTCTTGGTGATATTGCAATTCGCTATGGCTATCAGCGTTTCCAGTTGCCAATCATGATTATGACCGTAATTATCCTTGTTCTGATGGTTCAGGTAACCCAGTTTATTGGTGACTATCTGACCAAGAAGGTTGATCACAGATAATCATTTGAATTGTTTTACAAATAATAGAATGGGGCTCAGAATTATTCTGGGCCTTATTTGTTTGTATTCTCTACAGTCTTGTAATTCTGTACTTTCTTTTAATTTTGAGCACGTTAAGACAACTGTCTTTCTAATCTTTGCAATTTTGATATTTAAGAATCATGTGAGCTTATATATATAAATCTAAAGAATTATGTGAATTCTTTAATGAAATAATATTAGAATTATGTGAATTTTAGTACAAAGAAGAATTAGAATTATGTGAAAATCTAATATAAACATCTTATAATATAAACAGATAATTAAGATTATAAAGGTCTTCTTTGTATGTATCGTAAAGTTATTGAGAAACTTGTCAGCTGGAAAGATCAGAAAGACAAAAAAGCCCTTCTGGTAACTGGAGCAAGACAGATTGGTAAAACCTACATTATTAGAGAGTTTGCTAAAAGCTACTACAGCAAGTTTGTCGAAATTAATTTCTTAACACAGCCTTCTGCTAAAGATATTTTTTCTGGTGATCTTGATTTCAATACCCTTCAGATTACTCTTTCATCCTTTTTGAAAACCAGTCTTGTAAAAGGTGAAACACTGATATTTTTTGATGAAATTCAGGAATGTCCAAATGCTAGAACAGCCATAAAATTTCTTGTTGAAAATGGTTCATATGACATTATTGAGTCAGGCTCTCTGCTTGGAGTTCAGTATAAAAATGTTCCATCTTTTCCTGTAGGTTATGAACAGATCCTTCATATGTATCCAATGGATTTTGAAGAGTTCTGTCTTGCAAATGGTGTTCAGCGGGATACTCTTGATTATCTGCATGACTGTTACTCTCAAAGAAAAGAAATTGCTTTAGCGATTCACAAAAAAATGCTTAACCTGTTCAGGTATTACATGATTGTTGGTGGCATGCCTTTTGTTGTAAAAAAGTTTGTTGATAATAATGACATTTATAAAGTTATTGAATCTCAAAAGGATATTCTTGATCTATATCGACAGGATGTAAATAAATATTCTCAAAATGGTAAGGCTCAGATTCAGCATATTTTTGACACAATTCCTTCTCAGCTTGAAGATAAAAATCGTCGCTTTAATGTTAATTCATTAAGTTCTAATGCCAGATTGCGAGATTATAAGGATTCTTTTCTCTGGCTCAAAGATGCAGGAGTAGCTCTTCCTTCCTTTAATGTATCAGAGCCTGTTGTTCCTCTAAAACTTAATGAAAAGAATAATCTGTTTAAACTGTATTTAAGCGATACAGGTCTCTTGTGTTCAATGTATCTTGAAAATGTTCAGTTTGCTATACTCTCAGATAACTTAAAAATTAATGCTGGAGGTATTTTTGAGAATATTTTTGCACAGAACCTAAAAAGTAACGGTTTTGAATTACGATATCTGAATCGTAAAAATATAGGAGAAATAGATTTTGTGGTTCAGAACTACGACAAAGTAATTCCTGTTGAGATTAAATCCGGCAATGACTATAAAAAACATTCTGCTTTAAATAATCTCCTGAATAAAGAAGCCTGGAATATAGAGAGAGGTTATGTATTCTGCAGAGGCAATCTTGAAGTGGAGGAGAGAATCACATATCTTCCATGGTATATGATCATGTTCTTTAAAAAGGAGTTACCTGATTTAAACTCCATTCCCAAACTTGACCTGACTGGACTATAGAAAGAAAACTTCTAATAGTGTTCTGAATCAGTTATAGTTTTTTCTTATATCTCAGTATTCTTAAATAGTATTACGATTTTCTTGAATTAAAAAGAAAAAAATCGCATATTATATCCAATAGCTCTTAATGAGCATAAGGTAAGAAAATATTTGGAGATAAATTATTATGACTAAACTAAATAAATTATTAGGAGCAACCGCTGCATTAGCTTTTGCTGTTTCTTCTTTTTCAGCTAATGCTAACGAGACTGTAAGTGTAGGTGCAACTCCAGTTCCTCACGTAGAGATTTTAGAGGTAGTTAAACCAATTCTTGAGAAACAGGGCGTAGATTTAAAGATTGTTGAATTCAATGATTATGTTCAGCCAAATCTTTCTGTTTCTGACGGACAGCTAGATGCCAACTATTTCCAGCACCGTCCTTATCTTGAGTCATTTGTAAAGGATAGAGGTTCAGATCTGGTTGAGGTTGCTGGTGTTCATATTGAGCCAATGGGCTTATATTCCCACAAGATTAAGAAGCTTGATGAGTTAAAGGATGGTGCAACTGTTGCAATCCCTAACGATCCAACCAACGGTGCCCGTGCACTATTGCTTCTGCAGTCAGCAGGTTTAATTGAACTTGAAGATCCTTCAAACATTACTGCAACTGTTTTAGACGTTAAAACAAATTCAAAGAATCTGAACTTCAAGGAACTTGAGGCTGCACAGCTGCCACGTTCTCTAGATGATGTTGATGCTGCTGTTATTAACACCAACTTCGCTATCAGCGCCAATTTAAATCCAATCAAGGATTCAATTATCATTGAGAAGTCAGACTCTCCATACGTTAATGTCCTGGTTGCAAACTCCAAGTCTGCTCAGAAGGATGGTCTGAAGGCTCTGGTTAAAGCTTTACAGAGCAAGGAAGTTAAAGAGTTTATTGAGAAGAAGTATAACGGAGCTGTTGTAGCTGCCTTCTAAAGCTATTATCAGGCTTCATAGCTTCGATAAAATTGTTCAATAGCCTTTCAGATCAGAGATTTGAAAGGCTTTTTAATTTAGAATTAGACTGTGTTGTAGAGATTAAGAAAACATATGTCTGATATTAAATTCGATTACAAAAGCTTTCTAAAGACAGTTCCTAACCGTCCTGGCTCCTATCGCATGTATTCTGATGAGAATACTGTAATCTATGTAGGAAAGGCCAAGGATCTGAAAAAAAGACTTTCCTCTTACTTTCTAAAGGAAATCAATCTTAAAACCCGTGCTCTGGTTGAGCATATCCATCATATTGAATTTACAGTTACCTTCTCAGAAGCTGAAGCCTTTATTCTTGAAAACAATCTGATTAAGAAGTATCAGCCTCATTACAATATTCTTTTAAGGGATGATAAATCCTATCCGTATCTGGTCTTATCCAAAGGAAAGCATCCTGGTCTTTACTATTATCGAGGCCGTAAGAAAATCGACTGTGAGTATTATGGTCCATACCCTGATGTATCTGCAGCAAAAGACAGTCTTAAGCTTCTGCAGAAGCTTTTTCCCATAAGACAGTGTTCAGATACTGTTTATTCACATAGATCCCGTCCCTGCCTTATGGCACAGATAGGTAAGTGTCTTGCGCCCTGTGTTCCAATGAGCGAGGCTGCCTATAAGAATTACATGCAGCAGGTTGAATATGTCAGACTGTTTCTGAAAGGACAGAATCAGGATGTACTAAACGATATATCCTCCAAAATGGAAGAGCATTCAGCTAAGCTTGAATTTGAGGAAGCCGCCAAGCTTCGTGATCAGCTTTTATCTCTGCGTCGCGTTCAGGAGTCTCAGTCTGTCTCTGGTGATCTGATGTTTGATATGGATGTAATCGGTCATGAGGTAGAACAGGATTTATGCTGCAACCATGTTCTGTTTATAAGAAAGGGCAGAATTATTGGAACCCGCTCTTATTATTCCCAGTGTAATTTAACTGATGATAATGATCCTTTGAGTGCCTTTGTAAGTCAGTTCTATTTATCTGAAACCAGAGCTGGTATGTATCCTAAGGAAATAATTACTGATGCTCCGATAGAGGATAGTGAGTCCCTGACAGAGGCAATTAAAAAGATTTCCTCAAAGGATGTGGTATTTCTCTCTAATGTTCGTACAGAGCGTGCAAGATATTTAAAACTGGCCAAAGAGAACGCCAGAGCGTCTCTGACAGCCAAGCTTGCTGATAAATCAACCGCAAAACGTCGTATCGATGATCTGGAGAAGCTTATTGGCATAAGCGGTATTGAGCATATGGAGTGCTACGATATCTCTCATACCATGGGAGAGAACACTGTAGCAAGCTGCGTATCCTTTAATCGAGAAGGTCCTGACAGTGCCAACTATCGTCGCTTCAATATCGAAGGAATCACTCCTGGTGATGATTTTGCCGCGATGCATCAGGTTTTAACCAGACGTTTTAAAGATCCTACAGAAGGTATTATCCCTGACGTGGTATTTATCGATGGCGGTAGAGGTCAGTTAAAGCAGGCAGAAGAGGTAATAGGGGATATCTTTTCAAAAACTTCTGTTAAACCACCTTTAATTATTGCTGTTGCCAAAGGTGAGGGCAGAAAGGAAGGTCTTGAGACTTTAATTAGAGGTTATACCCGCGAGGAGATTCATTTATCCTTATCCGATCCTGCTCTGCAGATAGTTCTTCATATCCGAGATGAGTCTCACCGCTTTGCTATAACCGGCCACAGACATAAGCGTCAGAAAGCGAGAACTCACAGTTTACTTGAGAATATTCAGGGAATAGGTCCAAAACGCAGACAGGCTTTGCTTAAATATCTTGGAGGTATCAGAGAAGTTCACAATGCCAGTGTTGATGAGCTTAAAAAGGTACCGGGTATTTCGGAGAGCATGGCTCAGATGATTTACGATGAGCTGCATTCTTTATAATATGCAACCTAATGAAAACATGTTGAATATATTTAGAAATAACATTCTTGCAATCTTGATTAGCTCAGATGTTATCAGAATAATGTAAGCGTAATATATAATATAGTAGTAAAGTTACTAATAAAATATAGTCCATATATCTTTTTTGAATAAGGCTTTCTATGATTTTTAATCCAAATAACGAGCAGTTCAAAATAATCGCTAAGTCAAAAAGTTTTCCTTATATTGATAAGAGTGATTTCATCGAGGAAACTTTTTCATTTCTTAACGAAGAAAAAAGATTTATGGCTTTTACAAGACCTCGTCGTTTTGGAAAAACAGTTACTGCCTCTATGTTAAGTGCTTTTTATTCTAAAGGCGCTGATAGTGAAGATCTATTTTCAAATCTCAAAATTGCAAAGTCTTCTTTATTTAAGGAATACCTAAACAAATTCAATGTAATCTACCTTGATCTGAATTCTATTGAAGGTGAATTTGAAGCATACTCCAAGAGAGAAAAACTTCATATAGAAGATGTTGATGATCTAGTTGATTATCTGCAGTACAAAACTGTTTTGGAAATATGTGACAGTATAGAATATAAACAGTTTTTCAATGATCATCCCTTAAATGATTCTCTGTCTTTACTTGAATGTCTGACTTCAATTCATAAAAATACAAATGATCAGTTTGTTTTAATCATGGATGAGTGGGATCTTGTCTACCGTGATTATAAAAATGATTCAATACTTCAGGAAAAGTTTATTGATTTACTACGAGCCTTGTTCAAAGGAACTTATGGCGCTAACTGTTTTTCTTTTGTGTATCTAACAGGAATCCTTCCAATAAAAAAATACAATTCACAGTCGGCTCTAAATAATTTTGCAGAATACAATATGCTTAATCCTGAGCCTTTTGAGAGATTTTTTGGTTTTACCAATGAGGAAGTAAAAGGGATTTCAAGTGTCATCAACTCAACTTTGGACTTTTCTGAACTTGAGAAATGGTATGACGGATATCATTTGAATGAATTTGAAATATTCAATCCTAATTCAGTATGCTGTGCTGTTAGAGACAAAAAATGTAAATCATACTGGTCCGATACTGCATCTTTTGAGCAGGTTCAGCTTCTTCTAAATTTGAATTTTGAAGGTATAAAAGATGATATGCTAAGTCTGATAGCAGGAAACAGTTTAACAATAGATACCCAGACTTTTCAGAATGATTTAGTTAACATTAATAATAAGAATGATGCATTCTGTCTTTTAATCTGTCTTGGCTATTTGGCATGTAATTCTTACGGAACAGGAAGTCTTCGTTCTGTATACATACCTAACGATGAAATTAGATATTCTCTTTTAAGCAACGTGATGCAGAATAGCTGGTATAAAGGGATGGCTGTTGTTAAACGTTCATTTGAACTTTATCAGGCTACGGTATCGCTTAATGCTACTAAAGTTGCAGGTATATTTGACGAAATCCATAATAATACAGATATATCTGTTCTTGCTTATAACAATGAAGAATCTTTAACCTATTGTGTTATTGCAGGATATACTCTGTCTACTGCGGACAGGTATATTACCAGAAGGCAGCTTCAGGCAGGAAAGGGCGTTGCAGATATTATTTATGATCCAATTATGCCTAACCTTCCAATTATTATTGTTGAGCTTAAGTATGGAATAAGCGCTGAAGAAGCAATAGAGCAGATAAAACAGAAGAATTATGCTGCTCCATATTTAGAACGACCTAATCCAATTCTTCTTGTGGGAATCAACTATATAAACGATCCTCAAAAGGATAATTACAAAGAACATCAATGTATTATTGAAAAATTAAAGTAATTTCCTGTCTTTTCTCTGTATTGTCAACATTCTCCAGATGTACTTTTTTATCTGAAAAATAGGACTATTCGTCAGTTGAAGGTTGTGCGCAGAAGGTGAGAGGTTATAACAAACAGAAGAGGAGCTATAAAAGCGTAACTGGTCAGCCTAAAGCGTCATTCTAACCTGTTCTAATTTTTAATAAAGTTAACCATAGCATTTCGTTTGGAGGATGATATGGAAACTTACTCA
>ONFP01000021.1 GCA_900317105.1 uncultured Succinatimonas sp.
CGGACAGAATGATGCCATCAAATCGGACGATGTTTTCGGTGGTACAAAGATTGATGAGAGCCGATTTGGTCATATTGAACCAGAACCATTCGGTGCAGGCCTTCTGAACGGTGACCGCTTCAATCCATCAAATATGAACGCCAGTGGTGTTACTCCACATAGAACCGTAAATTCCATTTCTCCTTTTGATGAAGCCAGACTGCATCCTTTTAACGCCCGTGGCAGTACCGCATCAAATACACCGAACCAGCCTACATTCAGCGGCTTTGGACAGGCTCAGAATATTGCAGCTTCGCTGCAGTCGCAGAAACCAGCCACAGAGAATAATCAGCTATCCCCAAAAATCAATGAGATTGAACAGTCACCTTTCCAGACATTCAGTCGTGAGGATACCTATGATTACTCAGCCTATATCAGAAAGTGCTGTGAAATGTCCGGTGCTACCGGATACTTTAAGGAAAGAGGGCTTAGCGACGAGGTTATTGAAAAATTCCGTCTTGGCTTTGATGATAACTACTATGCAGACGGTGATAATAACCCTGACTCCGTAATCTGGAAGGCTGCAATCATTCCTTACGGTACACATGGTTATGTGGCAAGAAATACGTTGCCTGCGGATTCACAGAACCGATTCAGAAAGAAAGGCTTTTTCAATATCTATAACAACGAGATTCTGGATCAGGAAGGAACCGTATTCATCACTGAAGGGGAAATGGATGCTCTTTCTCTTGAAACCCTAGGTATGCATGCGGTTGCATTGGGCGGAGTTGGAAACATACAGCAGCTTATGGACAAAATCCGCAGTGTCAGTGTAAAGCATCATTATTATATATGTCTTGATAATGATGCTGCAGGAGAAGAGGCTGCAAATAAGCTTGGATCACTGATGTTCCAGGCAGGACTGAGCTTCAACCGTATAAATCTTGCACATCCTTACAAAGATCTGAATGAGGCGCTGTGCAGAGATCGTGATACCTTATCTCAGAGACTTGCCTCTTTAGAGAAGATGCTGACGGTTAAGCTTGACGGTTTAAAGAGTACCGCACCAGCCTACAGATACATAAACAGCAGTGATGATCTCACCGCCATGAGATTCTCTCCATCTCTGTATTCTCTATGCGGACATCCAATGGTTTTAAGACGCATCTGTGCATCTCTGATGAAGAACAGCTCTAAGAAATGCATCTATGCTGCACTTAACTGCCAGAGAAACGCTTTAGAATCAATCATCAGAGCAAACACCCCAAATGATTCGGTATCTTTGGGAGATAACATCAGATTTATAGAATATACGAAGGAGACCCTAATCTCTCAGCTGATTACCGGTGTTGGTTCAATGATTATTCAGAGCAATACCGAGCTTGTGACCTTTGTGGATCTGACAGCCCTAACCGAACAGGAAGCAGCAGGACTTATCAGAAAGATAGAGGACGAAAACCAGGTTCTGAAGGTATCCATGATTTTACTGTGTAATCAGTCAGCCCGTGAAGCTGCCGAGGGTATATGCATTCAGAATCTGAATGTGGATATTTCCGAAGGCGGAGAGTTTACAGTAAAAACCATTAATGAGCAGGGACGACCAGCCTTCTTTGTCAAAACGAGTAACTTCTAGACATGCGTTTGAATGATGCACAGCAGGCGGCTGTTGATTATATCAGCGGCCCCTGTCTGGTTTTAGCAGGAGCCGGCTCTGGCAAAACCCGCGTAATTACCACCAAAATCGTAAAACTGATCCACAGTTACAATATTCCTCCTCAGAATATCTGTGCGGTTACTTTCACCAACAAAGCAGCCGCAGAAATGCGTGATCGTGTCAAGAAAGAGCTTGGTAATGAAATTGCATCAAAAATCACCATCTCAACCTTTCACTCTCTTGGTCTTACCATCCTCAAGAATGAATATCTGGAGATGGGGCTGTCAAAGAACTTTACCCTTTTCGATCAGTACGACTCTCTTAAGGTTATAAGAGACATCGTCAGAGAGAAATACCCTCAGATTCTGGTAGATAACTCCGAGAAGAATGTGGTTGAGGAAATCGCCTCAATGATCAGCAACTGGAAGACCAATCTTCAAAGACCTGAGGATATCGAGGATCGAACCGTCAGAGTAGAAATCTATGATGACTATCAGGAGTACTTAAAAGCCTGCAATGCTGCCGACTTTGAGGATCTGATCTTCAAGACCACACTGCTGCTCAGAGACAATGACAGGGTAAGGGAAAAATATACAAAACTCTTCAGATACGTACTGGTGGATGAGTATCAGGATACCAATGAGACACAGTATCAGCTTTTAAAATGTCTGACCTCTCACTATAAAACCTTTACCGTAGTGGGTGATGACGATCAGTCCATCTATGCCTGGAGAGGCGCAAGACCAGAAAACATCAAGGTCCTGGCCCACGAATTCCCCGATCTTAAGGTTATCAAGCTTGAGCAGAACTACCGTTCCACCATGCACATTCTTAACTGTGCCAATACCCTTATCTCCCACAATGAACATATCTTCAACAAGACTCTGTTCACCAATTCCTCAGAAGGAGAGAAGGTAAAGATCATGGAACTTAGAACTGAAGCAGACGAGGCTGACAGAGTTGTACAGCTGATTCTGGCCCATCAGTTCCGTAATCACACCGAGTGGAAGGATTATGCAGTGCTGTACCGCTCCAACGGTCAGTCCAAGATGCTTGAAAAGGCCTTTCATTCAGCAAGAATTCCCTGCTTTATCTCAGGTGGAACCAGTTTCTTTGAACAGGTGGAAATCAAGGATATGCTCAGCTGGTGCAGAGTAATCTGTAACCCTTTTGATGATATGGCACTGCTTCGAGTCATCAATGTACCTCGTCGCGGAATCGGAGCAGAGACCATTAACTATCTGTTTACCAAGGCAAAAGAGAGCGGAAAATCTCTATACGAAACCGCCCTGAATCCGAATATTGCCAATGACATGATCCCAAGACAGAAAAAATCCATGACAGAGTTTATGGTGCTTCTGACTAAAATGAGATCTCTCATACTGTCTAAAAAAGATCTTGAACTTGCCGAAAATCTTGTGGAGATCATCGGCTACAATGCTTACATCAAGGCCAATACAGAAAGTAAGATAGCTGTTGAAATCAAAACCAACAACATTAAACAGCTGATGACCTGGATTACTGATCTAATCCGAGGTAAAAAGAGCGGAGATACTCTTTCCTTTGTTGAGGCTGTAGATAGGCTTGGTCTGCGTGAGATGATGGATCGCAACAATGACGACCAGGATAATGATGCGGTGCAGATGATGACGCTGCACGCCTCAAAAGGACTTGAATTTCCTTATGTTTTTCTTGTTGGCATGGAAGAAGGCTGTCTGCCCCACAAGAATTCGCTGCCTTCCGATGAAAATCCTGATGTGGATAATGTGGATGAGGAAAGACGTCTTGCCTATGTAGGTATTACCCGAGCCAGAAAGGAGCTGACCATGCTCCTCGCCCGAGAAACCTCCTCACGCCGAGGCATTCCAACAGCCATATCTCCTAGCCGTTTCCTAAGAGAACTGCCTGCAGCTGATATTGATTACTATCCTTTAGGAGAAACTCCATCCATCTCCGAGGATCAGTACAAGAGTGATTTTGATGAGGCTCTGCGCCAGCTGGATGAAATACTATGAAGACTATTAATGTTGTTGCAGCCATTATCGTAAGTGAGGATAAAAGAATCTTTGCAACCCAGAGAGGCTACGGAGACTACAAAGGCTGGTGGGAGTTTCCCGGAGGAAAAATCGAGGAAGGAGAATCCCGTGAAGAAGCCTTAAAAAGAGAAATCATGGAAGAGCTAGCCTGTCCTATAAAGGTTGGGCAGTTTTTTGATGCCATTGAGTATGACTATCCTAAATTTCATCTGCATATGGACTGTTTTCTCTGTTCCCTGGACGGTGTGGAGCCTTCTCTTTTAGAACACATGTCCGCAAAATGGCTTAAGCTTTCAGAACTGTCCGAGGTCAAATGGCTTGAAGCCGATCTCTCCATTATAGAAAAGCTCAAAAACTCACTTTAAACAGATCTGAATCATATATCATACTGATTTTTATTCAAAAAAAAGGATGGAACCCTGCGATCCCATCCTAAGATATATTGAATTAATCTTTGTAATTCTGATGATTAGTTGTTGCCTACAGCAACAGTCTTCATGTCTGACATGTAAGCGCGCAGCTTGCGGCCAACAATCTCAATTGGGTGATTGCGGATTGCGTCATTAACCTTGATCAGCTCAACGTTATCAACGCAGTTGTCACCAGGAAGAGTCTCACCGAATACATCCAGCTTCTGACGGCTCATGAATTCCTTTAATAGAGGAATTGCAGCATTGGCGAACAGATAGTTGCCGTACTCAGCGGTATCAGAAATTACCACGTTCATCTCATATAGACGACGACGAGCAATGGTGTTGGCGATCAGAGGAAGCTCATGTAATGACTCATAGTAGGCTGACTCTGGGTAAATACCAGACTCGGTCATGGTCTCGAAAGCAAGTTCAATACCAGCCTTACAGAAAGCAACCATCAGAGTGCCCTTGTCGAAGTATTCCTGCTCAGAAATCTTCTCGTCACAGGCAGGAGCGTTCTCGAATGCACACTTAGCGTAGTTCTCTCTCCAGGTGTGAAGATTTACGTCATTGTTTGCCCAGTCTTCCATCATGATGCGGGAGAATTCACCGCTCTCGATGTCATCCATGTGCTTGCGGTATAAGGTCTTCATCAGAGCCTTTAATTCCTCAGCCAGGTGGAATGCCTTGATCTTTGCAGGATTTGACAGACGATCCATCATGTTGGTGATGCCGCCCTGCTTTAAAGCCTCACAGATGGTTTCCCAGCCGTACTGCAGAAGCTTGCAGGCATAAGCCTTGTCAGCACCTAAAGCTACAGCGTGGTCATAGCACAGAACTGTTGCAGCCTGAAGTACACCGCAAAGAATGGTCTGCTCGCCCATCAGGTCTGACTTAACCTCTGCTACGAATGAAGAACGCAGACAGCCTGCCTTGTGACCACCGGTACCAGCAGCCCAGGCCTTGGCATAATCCCAGCCTTCACCGTTTGGATCATTCTCTGGATGAACAGCCAGCAGAGTTGGAACACCGAAACCACGGCGGAACTCTTCACGAACCTCAGTACCAGGTGACTTAGGAGCAACCATAACTACGGTAATGTCCTTACGCACCTGCATGCCTAACTCAATCATATTGAAACCGTGTGAGTAACCTAAGCAGGCACCTGACTTCATTAAAGGCTGAACAGCGTTAACCACAGCCTCATGCTGCTTATCTGGAGTCAGATTGATTACAAGATCAGCGGTTGGGATCAGCTCATCATAGGTACCAACCTTGAAGCCATTCTCAGTTGCTCTCTTGAAGGATGCTCTCTTCTCATCAATAGCAGACTGACGTAATGCGTAGCTTACATCAAGACCGGAATCTCTTAAGTTCAAGCCCTGGTTTAAACCCTGAGCACCACAGCCGATGATTACAATCTTCTTACCTTTTAAGAAATTACAGCCATCAGCAAACTCACTGCGATCCATCAGCTCACAGCAGCCAAGCTGTGCTAACTTCTCGCGTAAATTCAATGTATTGAAATAATTGAAATTAGCCATGTTAAGACCTATACCATAGAAAAGAAAAAACTAAAAAAAACTAAACCTTGCGGTATATGCTTTTAATCATAGCAGAAATTTTATAAAATGGAATACGAATTATTTTATATTGCAATTTTTGCAATATAGGACAAGTTTCAGGAAGAAAATACAGTGATTGATTTAAAAGACGCAGCGGCATTCTTAAGGTTATGTGAGACCTCAAACCTAACCAGAACAGCAACTCTCTGTGAAGTGAGTCCTTCAACCCTAAGCAGAACTTTGAACAAACTTGAAGCAAAGCTTAACACCAAACTGTGCATCCGTGATAAGAAAGGAATCTTTATTACCGAAGCCGGTCACAAATTTGAAGAATTCGCCAGAAAGACGCTAAATGCCTATGCTGAGCTTGAGCATGATCTGAATGGAAATATGCAGACCGCCAGCGGTATTGTAAAAATTTTCTGCTCGGTTACAGCTTCATATCTGTTCATTCCAAGACTGCTAAATGAGCTGCATCTGACTGCACCTAATCTTGAGATCAAACTTGAAACCGGTGATCCTGCCGAAGCTCTTTTAAAGCTCGAAGATCCGGATACCGACTTTGTAATCAGCGCTCTGCCAAATGAAATTCCGGATAATATCCGCTATGTTGATCTGGTAACTTTCCCCCTGATTCTGATTGCACCAAAAAAGCCCCGTTATAACACTGAAAATGATCTGACATCAAACGATCTCTCTGGTGTTCCTTTTGTAATGCCTGAAAAAGGACAGCTACGCTATGAGGTGGAAAAATTCTTCCAGTCTCTCGAAGTTCCTCCACATATCTATTCAGAAATATCAGGTCATGAGGCTATAGTGTCAATCACAGCCTTAGGCTTTGGAATTTCCGTGGTTCCAAGACTTGTCTATGATATCTCTCCATTCAAGAATGATGTGGTGGTTATAAAGGAGCTGCCTTGGTCAAACTTCCGTGTGGCCCTGTGCTCTCTTAAGAATCGCGCCAAGAATCCAAACATCAAGATTGTGCATGATCTGGCAAGACGACTGGCCCCAAGTTTCAGTCCTGATCTGACCCGCCGCAGAACCGATCTTGGAATCATGTAGATGTCTTATGACAAAAACAATCCTCGTCGAAAAAACATCTGACGAGGAGAAATGATTAAGAAAAAATTCTAGGAAGAAAGATTCTACTGATACTTCAAGGTGATAACATAAAGCTTTCTTATGGCAGGATTGTCGGAAAGCAGACTGTTATGCAGATGCAGAACCTTTTTACGGAAGGACTCTGAATCAACTTTTATAAAGGATACCCCCATCTCTTCTGCCTGTTTAATCGCCTTTTTCACACGAGATTTCCATTCCCTGATTTCAACACGCTGAGCCTCCATGGCCGCAGCCTGAAATACAGCATAATCTTCAGGACTTAGAGAAGAGAGAAATTCTTCTGATCCTATCAGCATATCAGGGATCATCTGGTGCCCATCATAAGAGTAGTATTTGCAGATCTCTCCATGTCTCTGGTCTACCAAAGCCAGCTCATTGTTCTCCGCTCCATCAACAACACCTTTCTTTAAGGCTGGATAGACATCTTTAAAGGACATAACATAGTCGTTGGCTCCGAAGGCTTCCATCATCAGCCCTGTATTGCGACCAATCTGCACTCTGAAATTCCTGTCCTTAAGATCATCTACAGTTCTAATCGGGAAAGATGCATAGAAATTTCTAGTACCCGCAGTAAAAGCACTTAACGGTCTGAAAAATTTCCTTTTCTCCTGAGCCTGCAGTTCAGCAATCACCTCAGGATCACGTATGAATAGCTCATAGATCTCCTCTGATCTGAACAGATAAGGTACAGAAAAAATCGCATACTGCTTGGAAGAGTTCTCCAGCAGTGAGGCAGAGATTGCCATAAACTGTATGGAATTTAGTTTAACCAGAGAAAAAACCTGCTCGTTTGAACCGGCAAGACCGTTGGGATAAATCTGGATTTCATAGCGATCACCGATCTCATTTTCAATATAGTTTTTAAATACCAGAAAAGCTTTGTGCTGGGGATGTGTCTCCACATGGGTATGTGCAACGGTCACGGTTATTTTTGCATAGGCAGGAGCTGTCAATCCAAAGAGGAACAACATGACAGACAGAATAATCAATCTGCAAAGCTTCATAGAACAGACCTCTCTGTTTTTACTCCTTATATTAAAATTATAGTTGTTTACTTAAAAATACGTCTGCACAATCCGAGCAAATTCTTGCACAAAACCGCCATTTAATCATAAAAAATCAAAATACCGCTCCCTAGAAGCTTTTTTCTTGAAAACTCTGAATTGTATTCAGAAAATGCAAATGCAAAATCTGCTAGAATGGTGAACTGAAAAAAGATAGTAAATGGCGCCTGCCTCATAAAAAAATTCAAGAAAAACATATAAATGATTGATAGAGAATTAACTTACGTACCGCTTCATGTTCACTCCTGCTATTCCATCAATGACGGTCTGCAGAACGTGGGTGATATTGTAAAAAGAGCCTCAAAATTTCATATGCCGGCTATTGCTGTCACCGACTACAATAATATGGCGGGCTTTGTCAGATTCTATAACGCCTGTTACGGTGCCGGAATCAAACCAATCATGGGAGCAGATCTTCAGGTAAAGGAAAACACTAAACCAGGTGATCCTGAAAGAATCTTTACTGTTACCCTTCTGGCAACAAACCGTCAGGGTAAACAGAATCTATACGATATTCTCTCCGATGCATGGGTAAATACCGGCTCACCAGATATTACCGATGTGGTCTGCACTGTTGATGATCTGTGGAAATACTCAGAGGGACTGATCCTTTTAAACGGTTTCCGAGGAGATATCGGCGCTTTTCTTAGAGAAGATGAAAAGGGGAAAATCAAAGAACGTCTTGCTCTTTATCAGAAATACTACGGCGACAGATTCTGTTTTGAAATCACCCGAACCAACCGAGAGGGCGAAGGTCAGTTTGAAATCGCAGCTCTGAACTACTGCATTGAATATGGGTTCTGTCCTGTTGCAACCAATGACACCCGTTTTCTGATGGGACCGGATGAAGTACCTGCTGACGGACTTCCTGACTACTATGTTCACGATATTCGTGTTTCCATCCAGCAGGGCTGCTCAAAAGGTTCGCGCGAAAACGCCCGTACCTATTCTCCAATGCAGTATATGAGATCTCCTGAGGAGATGGCAGAACTTTTCTCAGATCTACCTGAAGCCATCATCAATACCCGCCGTATTGCCGAACGCTGCAACGTGGAAATTGAGCTTGATGTACCACGTCTGCCACGTTATGACACCGGTGAGCTCTCAACTGCTGACTGTCTTAGAATGAAGGCCCATGAGGGACTTGAGAAAAGACTGGAATTCCTCTTCCCAGATGAAAAGGAGAGAGAGGAGAAACGACCTATCTACGAGAAGCGCCTGGAAACCGAACTTAACGTTATCATCACCATGGATTTCCCTGGCTATTTCCTTATCGTGATGGAATTTATTCAGTGGTCCAAGGCTCATGGTGTACCTGTAGGACCTGGACGTGGTTCAGGCGGCGGTTCACTTGTAGCCTACGCTCTAACCATTACTGACTTCGATCCTCTGCGCTTTGATCTGCTGTTCGAGCGATTCCTGAATCCTGAGCGTGTCTCTATGCCTGACTTCGACGTGGACTTCTGTCAGAGAAAACGTCAGATGACTCTGCAGCACGTGGTGGATCACTACGGCCGTACAGCAGTATCACAGATTGCCGCCTTCGGTACCCTGGCCCCTAAGGCTGCTATTCAGGGTGTGGGCCGTGCAATCGGAGTACCGCTAGGACAGGTGCGCCGTGTTGCTGCATTGATTCCTGAAACCCCTGGCACCACCTTCAAAGCCTGTTTCGGTATAGATAAGAAAGGCAATCCCTGTGAATCTGTATCACCTGATTTTCTGGAATTCTACAAACGTGCCAAGGCTAACGACGAAAAGGAATCAATTGAACTTATAGACGTTTCTGTAAGACTTGAAGGTGTTATCAGAAGTATCGGTAAACATGCAGCTGGTGTGGTTATCTCCCCAACCCGAATTGCTGAATTCGCCCCGCTGATGCTGGATTCTGACGGACGTCCGATCACTCAGTACGATAAAAAGGATGTTGAGCACGCCGGTCTGGTTAAGTTCGACTTCCTGGGGCTGACCACCCTGACCATCATTGACGATGCAAAGGAGATGATCGACGCCAAACTTGCAAGACAGGGCAAGCCTCCTATTAATATTGCCGCTATCCCTTATGAGGATGAAGCTTCCTACAAGATGATTCAGGAGACGGAAACTACTGCAGTATTCCAGCTGGAATCCACAGGTATGCGTAAGCTCATCGGTAAAATGCAGCCTGACCGCTTTGATGATCTTGTGGCTCTGGTGGCCCTGTACCGTCCTGGACCTCTAAACTCCGGAATGGTGGATCATTTCGTAGACAGAAAACACGGAACAGAGCCTGTAAGCTATCCGCTTCCAGAGGCACAGGATCTGGATTTAAAACCAATCCTTGATTCCACCTACGGAGTTATCGTGTACCAGGAGCAGGTTATGCAGATTGCTCAGGTGCTCGCAGGCTACTCTCTGGGCGGTGCGGATATTCTGCGTCGAGCCATGGGTAAGAAGATCCCTTCTGAAATGGCCGCCCAGCGTGACGTTTTCAATCGAGGATGTCAGAAAAAAGGTAAAGATCTGAAAATCATGGGACAGATCTTCGACCAGGTGGAAATGTTCGCGGCATACGGCTTCAACAAGTCACACTCTGCAGCTTACGCTCTTGTAGCCTGGTGGACTCTTTATCTTAAGGTTCACTACCCGGCTGAGTTCCTGGCCGCCATGATGACTGCCGACTGTATGAAGACAGAGAAACTGATTGCCTATATCGGTGAATGTCACCGTCTGGGTGTAGATGTAAATCCACCAGATGTGAATATCGGTAAATTCCGTTTCGGTGTTGATCTTCAGGGCAATGTTATCTACGGCTTCTCCGCTATTAAAGGTATCGGTGAGAGACTGGTGGATCATATTGTGGAGGAGCGTGAGGCCCACGGAAAGTTCTCAGATTTCTTTGACTTTGTTTACCGTGTAGGTACCAATTTCCTATCTAAAGGTACCCTGGAAGCCCTGGTAAAAAGTGGAGCATTGGACAGTATAGGACCTAACCGCGCTCAAATGCTGGCCTCAATTCCTACGGCAATCAAATATGCCTCGCAGAAATCAGACAATCTGGCCACAGGACAGATGGATCTCTTTGCAGCCCTGGATGATCAGAACGTTAAACCTAACTACGTTCAGGTCCGTAACTGGTCTGACAAGGTAAGACTGTTCCATGAAAAGGCTCTGTTAGGTCTGTATCTTTCCGGACATCCAATCGACGGCTACAAGGCCGAACTGGTTAAATACTGCGGAGATACCACCTTAAACAATATGCTGCCGGGCACACCAGACAGTCCAAATCATGTGGTGATCGGCGGCGTGGTCATCGGCGCAAGCTGTATGCCGTCAAAAAAAGATCCGACCAAGAAGTTCTTTATCATTACTCTTGATGACGGAACAGCAACCTTTGAAACTCTGCTCTTTGGCAAGAATGCCGACAAAATGATCAGAATTATGGATGATCTTGAGGAGAAAAAAGAGCTTAGAAAGAAGACTGCAAAAGGAGAGGATATTCCAACTCCGCTGATTATGGTATTCGACGGCTGGCTGACCATGGATCCGGAAAACGGCTCCACCAGAATGAGAATCACAAGTTTTGATACGCTTGAAACTCTGCGAATGCACCGAGCCAGTAAGCTGACACTGAATTTCACCAGTCATGTGCTCAATGAAAACATCTCCTACATTGATGAAATCCTGATGAGAAACAAGCTTGATGTCAAGGAAGTCAATGCCAAAAAGAAAATGGCGGAAAATCCAGATGATGTCATCTCCGGATGTTCCTTAAGACTCATTATCGATAACAAACTGATTCAGCTTCATGATGATAAATTCAGATTCCTGCCATCAGATGATCTAGTTGAGGGTATTCGTGATATGGCTGGTGTAGACAGCGTTAAGATTGCCTACTAACATTTGACCTTAGATAACGGTACAGTATTTCAGGGTTGTCGGTTCTTATTATTCTGCCTTCCCTGAATACATAAAACTCACTCTCCTCCCCTGCTCTTGAACTGTAGGAGAGGAAGGCTCCTCCATCATGATTCAGCACTGAATCAAGTCTGATGATATTCACCTCGGTGCCCTCAGGGACTGAGAAATAATCAAAGGTTCTCTGTTCTATATCTGCGGCAATAGAGCTGATATCCACCAGGCCACGACCTGAGACCTTGATAAGACACTCTCTTAAAGTCCACAGAGAAGTAAATAGAGTTAACTGATCAGCCTCGCCAAGTCTTCCAAAATACTCATACTCCTCATCTGAAAGGATTCTCTTTTTAAGACCTTCAATATTACGGCGAGGCTTGATGTACTCTACATCAAGTCCAAGTTCTCTGTCACCTATGGCAAGACATATCAGTTTAGAACTGTGGGAAATATTAAAGAAAGGATATCTGCTTTCAAAAAATACAGGCTTACCATGAGAGAGTGTAGTAATCTGGGGAAGAGAATCTACACCGTAAAACTCTGACAGGCTCTCCTGCAGCAGAGCTCTTCCTCCCAGAAAACTTTTCTGACGGTTAAAGGAAAAGGAGGAGGCGAAATCATGCCACTCTTTTTTGAGGACATGACTTTCTGCATAGGAATCTTCAATAGTGGAGAGAATAATCTTCATCTTATCTAAAGGTTGGTTACTCTTTGTCGTTGACCTTCAGATTGTCAAAAAGGTGCGGATTGGCATTTGCATCATTCTGTGAATCTGAATTATCTGCACCATTATTGACCTCTGAATCTCGATCTGAAGTGGACTTGGCTGCTTCACTCTGAGTCTTTGAGTCTTTATGGAATTTCTCTTTATATAGTCCCATTATTTTTCCGGTCAAAAAATACCATAGAACAAGACAGACAACACCAGCGATACAGCCTGTCACAAACAGGTCAGCTGACTGATCTACATGGAAAAAATCCATAAAAGGAGCCAGAGATTTTGGCATAACAATGGCAGACCACAGAGGAACATTTCCAAGACACAGGGAAATGATGCCGAATTTGGTCTTAGAAGGAATAAATACCAGGATAAAGCTTAGAATACAGAATGCCAGACCTAAACCGGAAAAAAAAGTTTGAGTTGCTTCAATATTAATCATAATCGTTAAAAACTGCTAAAATACACGCGTCTAATTCTACCAAAATGGGAATAAAAATGTTTATTAACAACTTAGATCCTGTAGCTTTTTCAGCAGGACCTCTGTCTATACGCTGGTATGGACTGTTCTTTTCATTCGGCTTTATCCTCGGCTATATTATTATGCAGTTGTTTTTTAAACAGAAAAATTACAAAACCGAGGATCTGGACAAACTACTGTTGTATATTTTTGTCGGAACAGTCATCGGTGCCAGACTGGCCCACTGTCTTATCTACGAACCTGATTTCTATCTGGCACATCCAGTTGAAATCCTCAAAATCTGGCAGGGCGGACTTGCAAGCCACGGCGGTTCATTGGGCGTGGTGATCGCAGTCCTGATTTTCCTGCGCAAAAACAAATACAGATTCCTTGAACTGGGAGATATGCTGTGTGTTCCTATCGCGCTGGTATGTTCACTTATCCGTGTCGGCAACTTCTTCAACTCAGAGATTCTGGGGATCCCAACAAATACAGATTTCGGAGTGATCTTTGTAAGATTGGGAGAGAGCTTTCCCCGTCATCCAGCCCAGCTTTATGAGGCTGTCGCCTACTTTGCAGTATTTCTGATCCTGATGGCTATCTATGTGTTTGTAAAAAACCGTCCACAGGGACTGATTGTAGGTCTGCTGCTAACCTTAACCTTCACTGCCAGAATGGCAATTGAGCCTTTCAAGGTTGAACAGGCGGACTACTCTACCAATGCCATCTTCAATGTAGGACAGCTGCTGTCCATACCGTTCATACTGGTGGGCATTGCAGTCATCATTTATTCAGTACGAAAGAATTCCAAACTAAAGAAAGGTATGTAAAAAATGTCATTAGAAATCGTAATTCTTGCAGCCGGCAAAGGCAAAAGAATGCACTCTGCACTTCCAAAAGTTTTACACAAGGTTGCAGACCGTCCAATGCTTGAGCATGTAATCAGAACCTCTGCCGCCTTAAATCCTAAGGCAATTCATGTTGTTATCGGACACATGGCTGAGAAAGTTGAGCAGATGATAAACGAGCTTCCAGATGAATTAAGAAAGCTTGTAACAATTTCTGTTCAGGCAGAGCAGCTTGGTACCGGTCATGCAGTTAACTGTGCCATGCCAAAGGTTGCTGATGATTCAGACGTGCTGGTACTTTACGGTGACACTCCATTAACTCCAGCAGAGCTTTTAAAGGATCTTATCGCCTCTCTTGATGGCAATGAGCTCTCCGTACTGAGTGCCATTGCACCAAATCCATTCGGCTACGGCAGAATCATCCGCGGTAGTGACAACAAGCTTAAGGCTATTGTTGAAGAAAAAGATGCCAGTGACGAGCAGAAAAAGATTACCGAGGTCAACACCGGCATGATTGTCTGCAAGGCTTCTGTGCTGAAGGAGTATCTGCCTAAGCTTAAGAACAACAACGCTCAGGGTGAATACTACCTGACCGATTTATCCGGCCAGCTTTCTGCAGAGGGAAAAGCAGTAAACATTCTGATTGCTCCTGATTTTGACATTCTCTCCGGTGTTAATTCAAAGCCACAGCTTGCCTTTGTTGAAAGACTGTACCAGAAAACTCAGGCTGAGAAACTGATGGTTGAAGGTGTTACTCTTGCTGATCCAGAGCGTATCGATGTCCGCGGTGAATTAACCTGCGGTGATGACGTATTCATCGACATCAACTGTATCTTTGAAGGAAAGGTGGTGCTTGGCAGTAACGTTAAGATCTGTGCCGGCTGTGTAATCAGAAACTGCACCATCGGCGATGGCTCTGTAATCTCTCCTTACTCTGTACTTGAGGATTCCGAGATTAAGAAGGCTGCTACCATCGGACCATTTGCAAGACTGCGTCCTGGCAATGTACTTGAGGACAATGTACACGTAGGCAACTTCGTAGAATGCAAGAAGGCTCACCTTGGTGTCGGTACCAAAGCAGGACACCTGTCATATCTTGGTGATGCTGAAATTGGTAAGGATGTTAATATCGGTGCTGGTACCATCACCTGCAACTATGATGGAGCAAACAAGTTCAAGACCGTAATCGGTGACGATGTATTCGTGGGATCCGACACTCAGCTGGTGGCTCCGGTTACCGTAAAGAATGGGGTTACCATTGGTGCAGGAACCACAGTTACCCACCGAATCAAGTCTGAGGAAGGCGCATTAATCATCACCCGCGCTCAGGCTACTGTAATTGACAACTACCCAAGACCACGCAAAATCAAAAAGTAGTTTCTACCCAAAAACAGGCGCCAGATCTTTTTAATCTGGCGCTTATTTTTTTCAGTTTTCGAGCTTTTCTCTGAAAAGTGAATAAGTTATACAGCATTTTCTGCCCATACCCATTCAGTTCAATACATAAAGCAATTTTTTTACTGCAAATTTCAGCAGAAATTCTGATAAAATACCAAGCTGATCACGAAATTGGGAAAAATTTTTTGTAAGGATTAGTTTTTTATGTGTGGAATTGTTGGTGCTATTGCTCAGCGTAACGTATCTCAGATTCTGTTAGAAGGACTTTCAAGACTGGAATATCGCGGTTATGACAGTGCAGGTATCTGTACTATCAGTGACGGCATTCAGCACTGTATCAAAACCACAGGCAAGGTTAAGAATCTTAAGGAAGCTGTAAAAGAGAAAGGCTGTCCTGGCTTTATCGGTATTGCACACACCAGATGGGCAACCCACGGAATTCCATCAGAGGCAAATGCACATCCTCATATCTGTGAGAATCTGGCTCTGGTACACAACGGCATCATTGAAAATTTCGCCACCATAAAAGAAGATTTACTTAAAAAGGGATATCAGTTCAAGTCTCAGACAGATACTGAGGTTCTGGTATGCCTGATCCACAGCCACCTAAAGAACAGCTCATCTATTTTTGAAGCTTTCAAAAAGGCTTTAAAGGAAGTTA
Organism: uncultured Succinatimonas sp.; assembly: GCA_900317105.1. Taxonomy (GTDB): domain Bacteria; phylum Pseudomonadota; class Gammaproteobacteria; order Enterobacterales; family Succinivibrionaceae; genus Succinivibrio. The sequence goes on from ONFP01000021.1 coordinate 15,813, forward strand.
AAGGTTCTTTCGGTCTTGCTCTTATCGATAAGAACGATCCTAGCAGACTATATACTGCACGTTCCGGTTCTCCTCTGATTATCGGTCTTGGTATCGGTGAGAACTTCATTGCCTCAGACACTCTGGCTCTGCTTCCTGTTACCCGCAGATTCATTTATCTTGAGGAAAATGAGATTGCCGTATTAACAACCGACGAGGTCAAGGTATTCGATCTTGAAGGAAACATCATTGAAAAGCAGGTTATTGAGTCTGATCTTGATGCAGAAAGCATTTCAAAGGGCAAGTTCCGCCACTTCATGCAGAAAGAGATTTATGAGCAGCCACAGTCTCTAAGAAATACTCTGTTAGGCAGATTAAACGGAGACGATATCTCTTTAGAGACAGTTGTAGGTGCAGATGAAAACACCTTCCGTGACATCAGCAGCATTCAGATTGTAGCCTGCGGTACCTCCTACCATGCAGGACTTGTCGGCAGATACTGGCTTGAAGAGTTAACCGGAATCTCCACCAATGTTGAAATTGCCTCAGAGTACCGTTACAGAAAAGCCGTTGTAAGAGACAACAGTCTGTTCATTACAATTTCACAGTCAGGTGAAACTGCAGATACTCTGGCCTCATTAAGACTTGCTAAAGAACAGAATTACACCAAGACACTGTCTATCTGTAACGTAAACGGATCCTCTTTAGTACGAGAGTCAGATTTTACTCTGTTTACCAAGGCCGGAGCAGAAATCGGTGTTGCTTCAACCAAGGCTTTCACCACTCAGCTGCTGTCACTTCTGATCCTTGCTCTGATTATCGGCAAACAGAACGGTTCAATCAGTGCAGAAAAGAATCATGAAATCATTGAAGCAATACGCAAACTGCCATCTCTGGCAGAGGAATTCCTTTCCTGTGACAAGTCCATTTCCGAGCTGTCAGAGCAGTTCTCTGGCAAGCACCACTGCCTGTTCCTAGGCCGCGGTGTTATGTACCCAATTGCCCTTGAAGGAGCACTGAAGCTAAAGGAAATCAGCTACATCCATGCTGAAGGTTATGCTGCAGGCGAACTGAAACACGGTCCTATTGCACTGATTGACAAGAATATGCCTGTAGTTGTGGTTGCTCCAGATAATTCACTGATGGATAAGCTTATCTCCAACGTTGAAGAAGTTAGAGCCCGTGGAGCACAGCTTTATATTTTCAAGTCAGGAACCACCGTCATTAAGTCAGATGGTCAGACCAACATGCTGTCTCTTCCAGACTGCCCTGAAATTCTGCAGCCTATTTTATTTACTATTCCACTGCAGTTACTTTCATACCACTGTGCTGTTATCAACGGTACCGATGTTGATCAGCCTCGTAACCTGGCAAAATCAGTTACTGTAGAATAATTATTAACCTATAAAATTAGCGGCCTTCCCTCTTTTTTAAGATCGAAGGCCAATATTTTTTTAACACACAATATCAATTCATTTTTATGAACAATCAGGTATCCTTGAAATGGGCACTTCCATACGCCATCGTTGGCTTTGCCAGAGATGCGATCTATATGTTCGTGCTATCCTTTTACTATCTATATCTGACAACAGTTCTGGATCTTTCATCCATATATATCATTCCAATCTTCCTGATTATTAAGCTCGTTGATGTTATTAAGGAGCCCTTTATCGGCATGCTTATTGATTTATGTGCCGATGTATTTAAATACAACAAGTTCAGAATGACCGTACTGGCAGGTGGTATCCTTAATTCCGCAGTCCTGCTCCAGATGTTTGATATTCCTTACATGCATCAGTCTGTACAGGTAATCTACGCCATCTTCATGTACCTGATGTGGGCTCTGACTTTTTCTCTCATAGATATTCCATCCTGGTCTATAACCTCAATTTTCGGTTCAGACCACAAAACCCGTGAGATTATCTGTGCCATTGTCAGAGCATCAGCTGTTGTTGGCTTCGTTCTGGTTATGCTTCTGGCATATTTCATTATTTACCAGGATCAGGGGGTACCGGATCATATTTATTCTCCCCTAAATGAGAATCTATTCAGAAGTGTTTCCTGGTATGTGGCAGGAATTACCTTCATAAGTGCAATACTGTTCTATGTATTCTTCGACATGGAAGAACCAAAGCGAAAGGTAGTCAGAGCAAAAGAGGCAGCATCAACCTTCTTTGGAAATGATCAGCTGATGATTATTTTCTTCCTGACACTGCTTCAGCAGACCTGTCTGTGTGTTTTTGTAGGTTATCAGAACTTCTTTGCCATCACCATTCATCACGTGCCATCCGATGACGAGATCTTTTTCTATATACAGGTTCCATGGCTGGTTGTAAGTCTGCTGACTTACTGCTCTTTCCACCATTTAGTTAAATACACCTCACGCAGACAGATTTTCATATTCTCTACTCTGCTGATTCTGCTTTCATTTCTGACTCTTTATGCAATACATACAACAGCCAGACTTACCATGGGATCACTGAGTTTCCTGATTTGTCTGCTCGCTCTGGGATTCTGTCTGTCTCAGGCCTCAACTACAGTTATGACTGCAGACTGTATTGATTATGGAGAATTCAAGTTTGGCTGCCGTTCTGAATGTATGAATTTCTCGGTTCAGATTGTATCCGCAAAATTCGGCTCTCTGGCAGCTATGATTTTCGCAACTCAGGGCTCGGCATACGCTTCACTTTTTACCTCAACAGGACTTGATGAGAATCTGCTCTTCAACTCTGTCAATATCTGTATGGTTGTGGTGTGTGTATGCACAATCGGCATGATGGTTATCTATACCCATTACTATAAACTTCACGGAAGTTTCTTTGAAAAAATCCTCAATGCAATCACCCACTTCGGAGCAAACAGAAACTCAGCGAAATCAAATCTGAACTCCGTTAGATATGCTCTTGATGAAAACAGCGTAATCTATAACCTTAAAGCACAGTCTTTAGATGAGATTATTCATGTACTGACCGACAGACTGTCCATGGTCAGAGCTATCAACTCAAAACATGATTTCCTAAAGGCAATAAAAGAGAAAATGGAACAGAATCCAGCAGGAATCGCACACGGAATTGCTATTCCCCATGCCAGAGGTTCTTTTGTTAACCGTTCTGCAGTAGCAGTAGCATCACTTTCAAGACCTATTAACTGCGGAGCTCTGGATAACAAGCCTTGTGATCTGTTCTTCCTGATTGCTGTTCCTGATGACGGAAAATCTCATATCAGCATTCTTGCAAACCTGTCACTAATCTTAAGTGAACCAGGATTTGCAGACAAATTAAGACGAGCAGGTTCAAGCGAGGAGATTACAAAGAGACTGATCCTGTGTGAAAAGAAACTCTTCAAATAAAAATCAGGATATTAGGCTAACTCTATGTTTTAAGCGGTAAAATAAATAACGCACTAATTCACAATTACAATTGAAAACTTTATATGCAAACTAGAATTATCAGACAAATCGGATTACTACTGCTTTCTGCAGTATTCACTTCAGTAAACGCCTCAGATGATATTCCTGAGATATGCGGAGTTCCTCAGGTTTACTCAGCAGTTGAAGGGATCAGAGAAGATTCTAAGATTACCTTTAACAGCTATTTCGGTACCATGCAGGATATTGAGTCACGTGCTATTTATTATCGAGGCAAATGCAACGTGATTATCACCAACGAAGAAAGATTACCTGCAAATCTAATCAAAGAAGGGAAAATTACCCAGAACAGTGTCGCAAGACTTGTTAAGGCCCCTCTGATCCTCTGGTCTAACAACAAGTTCCTGCTAAAGGATAACATTAACGTGATCATTAACAGGAAACTAAAATCACTGGCACTTCCAAAAGACAGTCTCACCACAGTCGGTTTTGCTGCAACTGAGGTAATAAAGAGAAAGGATTTTCCTACTGAATATCTTAAAAAGAATAATGCCATCTATCGTGCAGAGCACGAGTATCAGATTTTCTCACTGCTGAAAAACAACAATATTCAGACTGGTTTTATTACAAAACCTCTGATTATGAAGAACGGTCAGACTACCGGTTCTTACTGGTATGTTCCTCACGAATACTATTCACCTGTGTACTACTACATCATAAGTACAGACAGATCAGATAAAACCCAGGAACTGTATAACTATATCAGAGGAAACAAGCAGAATCTTGCTATGTTCTACAGCGCAGGTTTCGAGGCTCTTAACGACTAGTTTCCGCAGAAGTAGCAGTCAAAACGACAGGCCTTGCCGTCAACAAAGCTGCTTCTTCTGAGATTCAGTTCCAGCGGTGGTTCATTGGAAGGTCGTTTAACCACCAGATGATGCTTTGCCACCGTCAGAAGAAAATTAGCATACTCGGTGGTATCCTGATCAAAGCCAACAATCTCATGGAAAACTCTCATATCCTTTTTCACCAGAGCACTTTTGGTTCTCTGAGGAAACATAGGATCGTAGTAAATCACCTCCGGTTCAGGTAATTTCTCACCTCGACTTAGCTGCTCAGCCACAGAACCTAAAGAGGTCAGATGTGGAAGACCGTTTTTAAGAGAAGATAGAATGTCGGTATTATTCTCAGCATGAGTCATGGCAGATTTTAAAAGCAGCCAGATCACGGGATTACGTTCAAACATGTAAACCTGACAGCCAGCTGATTGCAGAATAATACTCTCACGGCCAAGACCTGCGGTGGCATCAAACACCAGAGGCTTTACAGTTTTACCAATTACTGCTCTGCACACAGCCTCCGAGTTTTTTCCGCTGTGAGACAGTCTCCAAAGAAGTTTGTCTCTGAAAAGATCAATCTCAAAGTCCTGAGGAGTAATTGAATCATCAGACAGTTCAAGCACGATCTTCTGTCCGACCTTCAGGAGAAGATCATTCTCAAAGCTCAGAGCATGACTTTCAATATAAGCCATTACAGCCTGAGCTGATTCTTTAAAGGGAGAATTATCTTCTATCTGAATCTTTAGCATGGGCGAAACTTTTTAATAGCGGTATCAAAATCAGGCTTTACACCTCTCCAGAGCTCAAAGCTCAGGATAGCCTGCCCTATCAGCATACCAAATCCGTCACTGACCTTTGGAACATTTAATGATAAAGCCTTTTGTGTAAAGGTTGTCTGTGCTGTCTTAGAATACATTAAATCATAAACAGCCTGAGCTTTCTCAATTATTTCATCCTTTACAGGAGGAAGTTCTCCGCTTAGGGAGGATGAAGAGGCATTGATAATCAGATCAAATGAACCATCAAGCTCCTCAAAACCACAGCCTTTGACCTTATAAGGATACAATGAGGCGAGAGATTGAGCCTTGGCTACGGTTCTGTTGGCAATTACAATCTCCTTTGGAGATTCATTAAGAATAGGCAGCAGAATTCCCTTGGCGGCTCCGCCTGCACCGATAATCAGGATTTTGGCATCTGTAAGAGGGCAGGAAAGTCTTTTTAAATCATAGACTAATCCGCGTCCATCAGTGTTATCACCGTAGATAGAACCATCTTCCATCACCTTCAGGGTATTCACTGCACCTGCAGCCTTAGCATAATCACTCAGACTGTCTGCAAGCTTATAGGCATCAAGCTTACATGGCACAGTAACATTACAGCCGCGGCCACCGTTTTTAAAAAAATCTCTTACAGTTTTCTCAAAGGTACCGGCTTCAACCAGGATCCTGCCATAGCACAGCTCCTGACCGGTCTTCTGAGCAAAAAACTCGTGCAGAAGAGGAGACATCGAATGTTCAATCGGATTTCCAAGAACAGCATATTTATCAGTATTACTCATCTTTGCACCTTATTGTCTTGTAAGAGAATTACGATATTTTCTTAAGTTTTTCTTCCCACATCGGTCCCTGTCTTATCAGGGTATGTGTTAATGTATTGTAGATAGAGGTTGAAGCTGAAAGCCCACCGCAAGGGAGGGTTAAAACCAGATCAACATTATCGGTTATGCGGGGATCAATGGATTCAAGATCGCAGGTGGCACTCTCCCCGGATATATTGGCACTGGTTGAGACTATAGGAGTCCTGGCCTTTGAGCAGATCTCTGCAAAAGGTCTGAAAGCAGAGATTCTTACACCGGCAGTGTGATCATCTCTTACCGCTGCATTCTTAAATTCGTCAATCACCGGAACCACAAAGGTATGAGGACCTGGCCACATTCCATCCATTAAAGCCATGGCTCTGTCGTCAACTCTCGATTCATCAAGGTATTCCCTGAGGTATTCAAGTGAGCTGTCAACAATGATTAGGCCCTTGGCTGAGCTTCTGTGTTTGATGGCAATAATTCTTTTTACTGCCGCCTCATTAAAAACAGAGCAGCTTATTCCGTATACACCTTCGGACGGACATACAATAACACCGCCCGAGGCAATAACTGAAGCTGCCTGTTCAATACTGTCAGTAAATATAGTAGACATTAGATATTTACAAGTTTTTCCTGAAGTTTCAGATCTTTCTTCATTACTTCTTCACTGGCTGCCTTTCTGTCAGCCTTAACCTTGGCATCAATCTCAGGATCGGTTAAAGCAAGGATCTGAGCTGCAAGATAAGCAGCGTTCTTTGCTCCGGCCTTGCCTACAGCTACTGTTGCAACAGGGATTCCGCCAGGCATCTGAACAGTTGAGTATAAAGCATCTATGCCGCTTAGAGGACCTCCGTCACAAGGAATACCGATTACAGGTCTTGTGGTTCTGGCGGCAATGGCACCGGCAAGATGAGCTGCTAAACCTGCAGCACCGATGAATACAGCACAGCCTCTCTTTTCTGCATCTGCAACATATGAGGATACAACATCAGGGGTACGGTGAGCTGATGCAACTCTGGCCTCATAGCGGATTCCAAAGCCCTTTAGAATGGCCATGGTATTCTCAAGTAGAGGTAAATCAGAATCAGAGCCCATAATAATTGATACAAAAGCGTTAGACATCAGTGAAATCTCCTAAAAAAACTCTGTGAATTGTATCACGCTTAAGAGTTAGGACGAATGATTATGTGCTTGCGTTTCTTTCTGCTCTCACATAGAGCATTTGCACAGACAAGCCCTATACCTCTTTTGAATTTCTTTTCAAACATCAGAGGAAAGGAGCAAACCTCACAGACGCGCTCTACTGGCTTGCCCGGAGTTGAAAATTTACAGTCCGGGAAATTACCGCATGCGTAGAAAACACGTCCGGAGCGTAATGTACGCTGGTGCAGTTCACTTTTTCTGCAGACCGGACAGGTAATCTTCACACTCTCCTGAGGATTATGCACATAGGTACACTCAGGATAGTTTGAACAGCCGATAAAGATACCGAAACGGCCTTTCTTGACTAATAGAGGTTCACCGCAGGATGGACAGGGAGCCCCAACCTCACCTAAAGTAATAACCGAGTGAGATACAGCTACAGGTTTTAGGAATGAACAGGACGGATAATCTGAGCAGCCCAGAAAATCACCGTGATTGGAATGTCTTAAAACCAGTTTCTGGCCGCATAAGGGACAGGCATCCCCTTCCTTTAAATGATCGTACTGAGAATAATCTTTCATGGCGCACATTTTACTACTTAATTTGACATGGATTATTTCTCGTAGCAAAAAAGTAAAATTTTTAAAGTTTGCGTCGAGATAACTCTCTAATACATAAGCTTTTTTCTGAAATGACGATTTCTTTTTGCAGGAGAATCCCGGAAAATGCGCAAAATAGACTTTTCAATGGTAAAATTAGCGCGACTGTTTTCTCTGAATATATTGTTTTGTTTACAAAAAAGAGAAGTTTTAAGTTTGGATTACTCCTTTACATATAAGGAGTGTTTGTCTACATAAAGGAATGACAATGGCTATTCGCGAAGTAATTACTTATCCAGATGATATCCTAAGAAAACCTTGCACAGAGGTCACAGAATTCAATGAGGAGCTCAAAACTCTTACCGATGATATGTTCGATACCATGTATGAGTTTGAGGGTATCGGTCTAGCTGGTCCTCAGGTCGGTGTAAACAAACGTATTGTAGTTATTGATATCCCTGAGGAGGATGGCTCACAGGGCAACAACAAACTGGTAATCATCAACCCTGTCATAAAGAAGCTTGAAGGTGAAAAGGTTGAGTCACAGGAAGGCTGTCTGAGTGTTCCAGGCTATCAGGATACCGTTGAAAGATTTGAAAGAGCCACGGTTGAATATCAGGATCTTCAGGGCAACCACTGCGTTTTTGAAAACGTGGACGGTCTGTTTGCAATCTGTCTGCAGCATGAGATTGATCATCTTGAAGGAAAGCTGTTCATTGATAAGCTTTCAAGACTGAAAAGAGATCGTCTGAAAAAGAAGTTTGAGAAACTGAAAAAAGAAAGAATGGCAGCAGCAGAGTAGCTAGAGAAAATGAATAAAAGAATTATTTTTGCAGGTACTCCTGACTTTGCCGCAGTTCATCTTCAGGAACTGCTAAAGGCAGGCATCAGACCGGTTGCTGTATATACCCAGCCAGACCGTCCTGCAGGTCGCGGTCACAAACTATGTCCTTCAGATGTTAAAAAGGTAGCACTTGAAGCAGGCATTGAAGTCTATACTCCGGTTAACTTCAAAAACGAGGAAGATATCCAGCAGTTTGAGGCCTTAAATGCGGATCTCTGCATTGTGGTTGCCTACGGCATTATTCTTCCACAGAGAATTCTTGATGCACCAAAGCTTGGCTGTATCAATGTTCACGGGTCCATTCTTCCAAAATACCGCGGCGCAGCTCCAATTCAGAGAGCTCTTTTAGACGGAGAGGAAGAAACCGGCGTTTCCATCATGAAGATCGGCCTTAAGCTGGATGCCGGTGATGTATTTAAGATTGCCACCACCAAAATCACTGATGAGGATACCTCAGGCACTCTGTTTGACCGTCTTGCAGCCTTAGGAGCTTCAACTCTTATCGACATTCTGCCTTCTATTCTTGACGGTACGGCAACTGCAACTCCTCAGGATGAGTCTAAGGTTACCTATGCAGCCAAGATTTCAAAAGAGGAAGCTTCTGTAAACTTCAATCAGGATGCAAAAGCTGTAAGCCGTCTTATCCGAGGCTTAAATCCTTGGCCGGTTGCAACCTCAACCCTGAATGATGTCAAATACAAACTCTTTGATACTGCTGTTGTAAACGAAGACAGCAGCCTTGAGCCTGGCAGTATTGTCAGTGTCGATAAAGAGGGAATCAATGTTGCCTGTGCCCACGGCCAGATCAAGCTTATAACCATTCAGGCTCCAGGAAAGGGTCCGGTTAAGGCTGCTGACATTGCAAGATCAAAGAAAGATGTTTTTAGTGTAGGAAATAGATTTGTCTGATATTCAAAGAAAAGGACCATACAAGTCACGTCCTTCTAATACAAAACGCAAACCTTCTTTTTCAAAGCCGGTAATTGCCTCAGGATCTCAGTCAAGAGCAGCTGCCGCTCTGTGTGTAAATGCAGTTGAGGAAGGTAATTCACTTAGTACCGCTCTGCCTATGTATACAAAGGATCTCGATGACAGAGACAGAGCCTTTGTACAGGAAATAGTCTACGGAACCCTGCGTCATAAAAGACTGCTGTCCACCACCGCCTCAGAGCTTCTGGACAGAGGAATCAACCAGAGATTCAATCAGGTAAGAACTCTGATAATCTGTGCGCTGTACCAGATTATCTTTACCCGTTCTCCTGCTCATGCGGTAGTTGCAGCAACCGTTGGAGCCTGTGATTTAATAAAGTGCAGGAAGTTCACCGGTGTTGTAAACGCAGTCTTAAGAAGATTCCTGCGAGAGGGAGCTCATCTGGTTCACAGTTCAGATCCATGTGTTGAGCACTCTTTCCCAAAATGGCTATTTGATGAGCTATCTTCTACCTACACTGAAGATGAGGTACTGGAGATCATGAAGAACTCCAATGTTCATCCTCCAATGTATCTGCGTGTAGAGAACTCAAAAATCTCCACCGAGGATTATTTAAAGTGCCTAGAGAAAAAAGAGATTGGGGCAAGTGCTGTTGAGCAGTGTCCTTCAGCTGTTCTTCTCGATGAGCCAGAACACGTCTCAAGACTTCCTTACTTTGAACAGGGCTATGTTGCCGTTCAGGATATATCTGCCCAGATGGCAGCACCGCTTTTAGACCTGAAAGACGGTATGAGAGTACTGGACACCTGTGCAGCTCCTGGAGGCAAATCTGCACATATCCTTGATTTGGCAAAGGATATTGATCTTATTTCCTGCGATATTGATGAGAAACGCCTTGAGGAAACCAGGCGCGGTCTATCCAGACTTAACAGAAATCCTGTCTTAAAACAGATAGATGCCTCAGAGTCTCTCAACGGCATTGAAGGAGAATTTGACCGAATTCTGGTGGATGCACCTTGTTCAGGAACAGGTGTCATCAGAAGACATCCCGACATTAAATGGCTCCGCAGACAGAAAGATATTGAAAAACTGGTACAGACCCAGGAGAAGATTCTGGATAATGCCTTTGCCAAACTTAAAAAGGGAGGCATCCTTGTCTATACCACCTGTTCTATTCTGAAACGAGAAAACATTGAGCAGGTTAGAAGTTTTTTAAACCGTCATACTGATGCAAGGCTTCTTCCATTTATAATGAATGGGAATGAAGTTGAGACTTATCAGAGACTTCCTGGTGAATTAAACGCTGACGGATTCTTCTACGCAAGATTTATTAAAGAATAACCATATATGAAGATCATTATTTTAGGTTCCGGTGATGTAAGTTTAGAGCTTGCAAAATACCTTGTTAATGCCGGTCATGCAGTGACCATTGCGGATACTGCATCAGACAAGCTGGCTGAGATTGCCAACCGTATTGATCTTCGTGTTGTGGTAGGCAATCCTGCATCTCCAGAAACGCTGCGTAAGGCAGGAGCAAAGAATACAGAACTGCTGGTGGCCACCACCTCTGACGATGAAACCAATATCACCGCCTGTTCAGTGGCTCACTTCCTGTTTAAAACCACCAGAACAATTGCCCGTCTGCGTGCTCATGACTATCTTGAGGAAAGAAATACTCTTTTCGGCAAGGATGGAATTCCAATCGATCATATCATTGCCACAGAGGACGAGGTCACCAAGATTATCAAGGCAAAGGTGGATTTCCCTGGAATTAATGCCTACGGAGCCTTCTGTAACGGTTCTCTTGTAGTTGTAAGTACCAAGGTTACAGCGGACGGTAAGCTCTGTGGAAAACTGGTTGCAGATTTCAATAAATTCGATGCAGCTGATGCTGTAGTAATGGCTATCTACAGAAAAGATGAAAAAGGCAGAGAAAAATACCTTTCCAAGATGGAAAACGAGGTTTTCGTTGAGGGCGATGAGGTTTTCTACTGCTGCATCAGAGAAAACATCAAGCATCATTTAAGAGCTTTCAGATCCCTGCCGGTTTCCAAAAGATATATAACTATTGCTGGCGGTACTCATATTGCCGATTACATGGCCAGAATTCTTTCTGAAAACTATCGCATCAAGCTCATTGAGGCAGATCCTCAGAGAGCAAAGCGTTCTGCAATTAATCTTCACAGTTCTTCTGTACAGGTTTTTAACGCAGATCCTACTGACATGGATTTCATTCTTGAGGAAAACCTTGACAAGACTGATCTATATATTGCAGCTACCCCTACAGATGAAACCAATATCATGTCTTCTCTGATTATGCGAAGAATGCATAACGTTGAGACTGCAGCAATTATCAAATCTGAAGGGTATCTCCAGCTGTCAGACAACGAGCGCAGTGAAATCGGAACCGTGATTCTGCCTAAGGAATCCATTATTTCCGCAATGCTTACCTCTATCAGACAGGAAGGTGTTGAGTCGGTAAGTCTTTTCAGACAGGGAAAAGCAGAGGCCATTGAGTTCATTCTGGAAGGCACCAAGTCCAGTTCAAAGATTATCGGCAAGAAAGCAGCTGATCTGAACCTGCCAAAGGGTGTTACACTTGGGCTTGTAAAACGTGACAGAAAGTTTGTGCGTATTGACGAGAATTTTGTGTTTGCACAGAAGGATCATGTAATTGCCTTCTTAGACGATCATACTCAGATGCGTAAGCTTGTTAAAATGTTCAGACCTGATTCATTCTGGATTCCATCGTGGTTGTAGATTTCAGACTGGTAGCAAAGCTACTTACTCCGGCCTTATTCGTATTCGGACTGATTACCTTCATTCCGGCGATATACGCACATATCAACGAGGCCAGAGGCGGCACTGCCTTTTACTTTACTGGCTGCATAAGTATCTTCATCAGCTTTATTTTCTATCTGATAGGCAAAAAAGCCGGGCAGTATCCATCCCTGCGAGTACTGTTCCTGTTTACAACCTCTCTATGGGTTATCGTTTCCCTGATTTCGGCAATTCCGTTTTACTATGATCTGCCTGACATCAATATCTACAAGGCGATCTACGAATCCTGCTCTGCGCTGTCGACAACTGGTTCAACGGTAATTACCAACCTTGATTCAAGACCTAATGCCATCCTGCTGTGGAGAGCAATTCTGCAGTATGTTGGAGGCGTCGGATTCGTGGCATTGGCAGTTATCATTCTTCCTATTTCAGCAATGGGTGGAATGAGTATTTTCAGAACCGAATCTAGCTCATTTGACGATTCTGCAAAATATACCCCTCACATTAAGATCATGGCTCTGTCACTTATCATCTGGTACATCGCCATCCTTGGACTGTGTACCTTCCTGTATGTGGTAGGCGGCTTTGATCTGTTCAGAGCGATAACGACTGCCATGAGTACAGTGGCAACTGGTGGTATGACTCCTACTGATATGTCCATGAACGGAACCACCCCGTTTATTCAGTACACTGCAATCATCTTCATGTTTATTTCAAGCTGTCCTTTCATGCTGATTCTCTCTTCGCTTGCAGGTAATTATCTGCAGTTCTTCAAAGATCAGCAGGTTCGTGGCTTTCTGATGATCAATCTGGTTATTGCCATAAGTGTTGCTGTATCACTGGTATTCAAAAATGATTACAGTATAGAAAAGGCCTTCAGAATCTCACTATTCAACGTTGTGGCTATTACCTCCACTACCGGTTTCGGTCTGGAGGATTTCACCCTGTGGAATCATTTTGCCTCCATGGCATTCCTCTTTATTCTGGCAATCGGAGGCTGCTCTGGTTCAACCTCTGGAGGTATCAAGACCTTCCGTCTACAGATATGCTTCTCAATGTACAAGACTCAGCTGTTAAAACTGATCCACCCACATATTGTCAGTGAACCAAGATTCAAAGGTAAGGTTATTGATCCTGGAACCCTGTCTGCAGTTATCACCTACATGGTGTCCTATATTGCCCTGCTTGCAGTTTCCTCAGTTATCGCCTCTATTCTTGGACTTGATCTTGGAGACTCGGTAACCGCAACCATCTCCTGTCTGTCAAACATTGGTCCTGCCATGGGTACAACCTTAAACCCATCCACCAACTTCAGCCAGATTTCAGATGCTCTGTGTCTGCTTTTCAGCTGTGACATGATTTTAGGACGTCTTGAGATTCTACCTGTACTGCTGTGCTTTACCAGAACCTTCTATAAGTTATAAAAAAGGCCGAGATTTTTGTCTCAGCCTTTCCTGTTTCCGTTTGTTCCAAGCAACTAGAGGATCCCTGCTCAGGGTTGATTCAAATCTCAATGTTGAAAACCAGATTTAGTAATAAAACCAGAAATCAATCACCAGAATGATAATCCAGGCTACATTGTGGATAGCAATACCGATTAAGCTGTACTTACGCTCTTTTGCAACCTTATTGCCGTCGTTGCAGTGAATGAAGGCTCTGTAGGTGGAAGCTAAAAGAGGAATTAAAGCTACAGCGAGAATAGAACACTCCCAGAGTTTGTGAGAAGTCAGACAGGCCCCAATTGACAGCATCGAAGAAACTACAAACATTACTGCAAGATAAAGGGCTGAGAGCCTATGGCCCAGTCTTGCCGCCACAGTTTTCTTGCCGGTAGTACGGTCCTCATCAATATCTCTCATGGCTGATATATGCAGAATCATTACCGAATGGATACCTATAGCACAGGCCAGATAAATGGAATCAGGGAAGATATCCACAGGCTGACCACTGGCTCCAAGAACCAGAAGCTGAGAACCGATTACTGCTGCAAGGCCAAAAAATATAAAGACGGCAATATCACCAAATCCCTTATAGCCATAGGCAAAACCGATGGTATAGAAGATTGCGGCCAGAATAGCCAGCACTCCAAGGAACACAAACCAGGATAAAGCCTGAAGATCGTGGCCCAGACACATATAAAGCGCAATCATTCCGCAGATGGTTGCAGCTACGGTAACTGTTCCCATGGCTTTTCTCAGCTGAGTCAGAGAGATGGGCATCACCATAATCATCTGCAAAGTTGCTAAGAATCTGCAACAGCACACCTGTTGCCAGAATAAACACTGCTGCAGCCACAGTATAGAGAGAAACCACACCGTAGTAGAAACCGAGAGCACAGCCCACTGCGCAATTGGTGAAGGACAAAAGAAGAGTTTTAATTCGTAATTCACTTAACCAGTCAGACATCATAAAAAACTCAGAAATAATAAGAATCAGTTATATAACCAGTAATCTACTGTAAGGA
>ONFP01000189.1 GCA_900317105.1 uncultured Succinatimonas sp.
TCTAAATAGTTAAAGAAATTGATTTTTAAACAGCAAATGTGGTGCGAGACCGCATTTATTAGCCGATTTTTAGTTAAAATCGAAATGCAAAACTAGAGTGAATAAGAAAAGAAGTATTAAGCGACAGAATCAGATTCGACTAACTTTAACCTGGCTTCTGGTTAGCTTTGTCAGCCTTCTGATTCTATATCCTTTAGTCTGGACAGTAGGTGCCTCTTTAAATCCAGGTAACAGTCTGATGAGCTCTTCAATCATTCCAAAGAACATTTCTTTTGAGCATTACGCAGATCTGTTCAACGGCAAGGTTGACTATGTAACCTGGTATTTAAATTCCATGAAGATCAGCTTCTTTACAATGATTCTGACTCTGATTTTTGTAAGTTTTACCGCTTACTCTTTTTCAAGATTCCGCTTTGTTGGAAGAAAAAATGGACTGATCCTGTTTCTTCTGTTGCAGATGATTCCACAGTTCTCTGCTCTGATAGCAATCTTTGTTCTCTCTCAGATGTTAGGTCTTGTTAACAGTCATCTTGCTCTGGTTCTGATTTATGTTGGAGGAATGATCCCAATGAACACCTATCTGATGAAAGGTTACATTGATGCCATTCCTCGTGATCTTGATGAATCAGCAAGAATGGACGGTGCAGGCCATTTCAGAATCTTTATTGAAATCATTATGCCTTTATCCAAGCCAATTATTGCTGTTATTGCTCTGTTTTCATTTACCGGACCATTGGGAGACTTCATTTTATCAACAACTATTTTAAGAACTCCAGATCAATTCACCTTACCTATTGGACTTTATAACCTTGTTTCCATGAAGATGGGCGCA
Source organism: uncultured Succinatimonas sp. (assembly GCA_900317105.1). Taxonomy (GTDB): domain Bacteria; phylum Pseudomonadota; class Gammaproteobacteria; order Enterobacterales; family Succinivibrionaceae; genus Succinivibrio. Next base: position 833 of record ONFP01000189.1, read on the forward strand.
AGTTATACAACCTACGCTGCAGGCGCAGTGCTGATTTCTGTACCGGTAGCCTTACTGTTCCTGTGGTTACAGAAGTTCTTTGTATCAGGCCTGACTGCAGGTGGCTCAAAGGGTTAAACATAAAACAGTTTTCTCTTCAAACAAACATATTAAGGAAACAAACATATGAAAAACATCAAAACCAAGGTTTTGACTACGGCTGTTATTGCCTGTCTATTGTGTGGCTGTGAAATAACTCAGACTAATAATGAGCAAATATCATCTCATAGTGCATCATCTTTTAGAAAAGCACAGCTCTCAAAGGATTTCATCAAAGGAGCTGACATTTCGACTCTGATTGAAATGGAGCAGTCAGGTTTTGTATACAGAAACGAGAATGGTGAAGCAGAGGACTGTTTAAAGATCCTTCGTGATAACGGAATTAACTATATTCGTATAAGACTCTGGAATGATCCTAAAGATCTAAATGGAAATGTTTATGGCGCAGGCAATAATGACCTGCCAACAGACCTTGAACTGGCCCGCAGAGCCAAGAAGTTTGGTATGAAGGTGCTGCTTGATTTCCATTATTCCGATTTCTGGACTGATCCTGGTAAACAGTTTAAGCCAAAGGCATGGGAAAATCTGTCCTTTGATGAGCTTAACGATGCAATCTACAAATACTCAAAAGATGTAATGACAGCCTTTAAAGAGGCAGGACTAACTCCAGAAATGGTTCAGATTGGAAATGAAGTAAATTCAGGAATCTTATGGCCAGATGGTAAAAGCTGGGGCGGAGATGGTCATGAGTTTGATAGTTTAAGTCAGCTTTTAAAATCAGCAATTAAAGGAGTAAAGGAAATAGCAGGTGATAACTCGAAAATCATGCTGCATCTTGCTAAAGGTCCTGATAATGGAGCCTTTAAATGGTGGTTTGATGAAATAACCAAGAGAAATGTAGATTTCGATGTAATCGGTATGTCTATGTACACATGGTGGGATGGTCCGATTTCAGCTTTATCAGACAATATCAAATGGGTTAAAAAACAGTACGGCAAAGAGGTTATGGTTGTAGAGGGAAGCTACCCATACACTCTTGAGAGCGAAGATTCTCTGGCTCAGGATATAGATGCTGAAGGTGTAAAGAAATCCGGATATGAAGCCTCGGTTAACGGTCAGTATCAGTATTTGAAAGACCTCATGGAAAATGTTGATAAAGCTGGCGGTACAGGATTTTTCTACTGGGAAGCTGCATGGAAGACTGCACCTGGCATCAGCTGGGCAAGTCCTGCAGGTATGGAAT
>ONFP01000096.1 GCA_900317105.1 uncultured Succinatimonas sp.
TGAGCAGTCGAATCTTGTCAGATTTGGATTTTCCTCTGTTATTGATGCTTCAAGATCTTCAAGCTTCTGATAAATCAGAGCATCAGCATCAATTGCCTTACATATTTCCTCATTGGTTCGACCGTAGGCAATCAGTTCCTTAGATGTTGGCATATCAATACCGTATATATTTGGATAACGGATCTCTGGTGATGCAGAAGCAAAGTAGACCTTATTGGCACCTGCTTCTCTTGCCATCTGAACAATCTGCAGAGAGGTTGTTCCACGAACGATAGAATCATCGACTAAAAGCACATTCTTTCCTGCGAACTCTGATGGAATAGGATTCAGCTTGTTGCGAACTGATTTCTTACGTTCCTTCTGTCCAGGCATAATAAAGGTTCTTCCAACATAGCGGTTCTTTACATAGCCCTGTCTGTATGGAACACCAAGAGTTCTGGCAATCTGGACTGCGATATCAATTGAGGTGTCAGGAATGGGAATAACCACATCAATCTTTAGGTCCTGATGCTCATGCTTGATCTGTTCTGCCAGCTTGGTGCCCATACGTACACGGGTAGCGTATACGGAAGCGCCGTCAATAACAGAATCAGGACGGGCAAAGTATACATATTCAAAAATACATGAATTTAAAACAGGATCTTTAGCGCAGATACGTGAGTGCAGCTCGCCATCCTTAGTAATCAGAAGAGCTTCACCTGGTTTTACATCACGAATCATCTTAAAACCGATAACATCCAGAGCAACGCTCTCAGAAGCTACCATATACTGTGATTTTCCGTTTTCATCCTTCTTCTCGCCTAAGACTAAAGGACGAATACCATATGGATCACGGAAAGCAATCATTCCAATGCCAAGTACAACACTGACAACAGAGAAGCCTCCTTTGATCTCCTCGTATACACCTGAAATAGCATCAAAGATATCATCATGGGTAGGAATATCTTTGTTGATTTTGGAAATTTTCCAAGCGAGGATGTTTAAAAGGACTTCGGAATCTGATTGGGTGTTTACGTGACGGTGAGCTTTTTTACACTTTTCTTTTAATTCTTTGGAATTGATGAGGTTGCCGTTATGGGCGAGGGCAATGCCGTATGGGGAATTAACATAGAAAGGCTGAGCTTCAGCAGCTGAGGATGAGCCTGCGGTCGGATACCTTGTATGGCCTATTCCGATGTTTCCCGTCAGTCTCAGCATATGTCGCTGTTGAAAGACCTCCGTTACCATACCGTTCGATTTTCTCTGATGAAAGTTATCATCCTCATCAACGGTAATTATGCCCGCCGCATCTTGGCCACGATGCTGCAAGACCTGTAAAGCGTTATATAGTTTTAAATTGACAGGAGAAGTACCTACGATACCAACTACGCCACACATTTAATTTATGCTCCGGTTTCAGTTGTTCCCATATAAATGAAGAACCAGTTAACGATTCGTTGTAATTCAGGTATAAACAAAGAGTCCTTATACCATGGATAATCCTGGATAAAAGAAAGGATATGTAGTTTGCCCAAGATTTGAACCAGTGCAAGAACAGCACTGACGATAAGAATACCTCGTACAACACCAAAAGCTATACCAAGAAGTCTGTCAAAACCAGAAAGTCCAGCCTTTTTCACTAAAGAACTTATTATTGTTGAAAGAAAACCAAGAATAATAAGACTTCCGATGAAAAGAACAATACTTGCTATTGCTTTTCTTGTCAGAGGATCATTAGAGAAAGTGATTAGAGATGCAACCTTTTCATAAAAGCGACTAGCGATTATGAAGGCTGCAACCCAGGAAAAGATTGAAGAGGCTTCTTTTACAAAGCCTCTGAAAACAGACATGATGGCTGATAAGCCAACCACGCCTAAAATTACCCAGTCAAGAGCGGTAAGTACTGCCATTATTTGGTCTCAGCAGAAATAACTTCCAAACCACCTAGATATTTACGTAATACCTTAGGAACTGTTACAGAACCGTCTGCATTCTGGTAGTTCTCTAAAACAGCAACCAGGGTACGGCCAACAGCTAAACCAGAACCATTTAAGGTATGAAGAAGCTCAACCTTGCCGTCCTTACGACGAACTCGAGCCTGCATACGACGAGCCTGGAAATCAACACAGTTAGAACAAGAAGAAATCTCACGATAGCAGTTCTGAGCTGGCAGCCAAACCTCAATATCGTAGGTCTTAGCAGAACCGAATCCCATATCACCTGTACATAGAGCAACAACGTGATAAGGAATCTCTAAAGCCTGAAGAACAGCTTCGGCATCAGCAGTCAGCTGCTCTAGTGCCTGCCATGAATCCTCAGGTTTAACGATCTGAACCATCTCAACCTTGTCGAACTGATGCATACGAATCAGACCGCGGGTATCACGACCAGCAGAGCCTGCCTCAGATCTGAAGCATGGAGTATGAGCTGTAATCTTAATAGGTAAATCCTGCTCAGGAATAATCTCATCACGAACCATGTTAGTTAGAGGAACTTCTGCGGTTGGAATAAGACAGAAGTGATGATTTACACCGTCACCGTCGCAGTCACCATCTAGGTTGGTATGGAATAAATCCTCTGCGAACTTAGGCATCTGACCAGTACCGTACAGTGAATCCATATTAACAAGGTATGGAGTATAGATTTCGGTATAGCCCTGTTCTTCATGAAGATCCAGCATTAACTGAACCAGAGCTCTGTGAAGCTTGCAGATTGCGCCTTTCATAAAAGCAAAACGTGCACCTGAAACTTTTCTAGCAGTCTCAAAATCAAGCATGCCAAGGCCTTCACCAATAGCAACGTGATCCTTAACCTCAAAATCAAACTGACGAGGAGTTCCCCACTTTCTTACTTCCACATTGGCGGTTTCATCTGGTCCGATTGGGCAGGACTGATCTGGAAGATTAGGGATTGTTAAAGCAATATCATTTAATTGCTTTAATACTTCATCCTGTTTTACCTTAACTGAGGAAAGCTCTTCACCAATTGCAGCAACCTTAGCCTTAATCTCGGCAACATCCTGTCCTGCCTTGATGGCCTGACCGATACTCTTGGATAAGGAGTTACGCTGAGCCTGTAGGTCCTGAGTCTTAGTCATGTACTCTTTGCGTAATGACTCTAGCTGGTTAATCTTTTCTACGTCTAATTTGTAGTTACGAGTTGCAAGGCGCTGAGCTGCCTCTTCAATATCAGCGCGTAAATATCTTGAATCTAGCATGAATAAACGCCACAGTTATAGTAAACAAAAAATCTTATATCCTAAGTTCCTCATGAGAGAGGACATTATCTTTATTTTTATCGTCTAGAGAATTGATTGAAAAAGAATTAACTCAGAAAACGAAAGGAATTAAACCTGTACTTATAACAATCAGAGTGTGTTATTTCTCGACTAAAACGATCGTAATGAGACTTTGATTGCAAATTTTACGGCGCTAATTTTAACATAATCAGTAAAAAGTTGCTTAAAAAACTGTATTGAAAAATGCTATCGCACCGATACAAGCTCAAAAAGCAATCCGCTGTGAGAATGTTTTACAAACAGAGCTGACTTTTTTTGTTGATGGTGATTAATAGTAAATAACACTTTGAAATCAGATATGAATACAGAAAAATCAAATTATCTGTGGGTTACTTTTTTTCCGACAAATCCATCAGGATAACGTTTATCCTGTTCGACTGCATCACGCTGTCTTAGGTACTCGATCTTTTTGGTATATGTTACCTCCGCCCCTCTGTTGGAAGGATGATAATATACAGTACCAGTGAGCTCTTCAGGGAAGAAACTCTCTCCTGCAGCATAGGCTCCTTCATAATCATGCGCATAGCGATAGCCTTTTTTATACCCCATATCTTCCATAAGTTTTGTAGGAGCATTTCTAAGATAAATGGGAACTTCAAGATCACCATGAGCCCTGGCATCTTCACGAGCCTTGCCGAAAGCTTCATAAAGATGATTGCTCTTAGGTGCTAACGCACAGTAGACAGTAGCCTCTGCAATAGCTCTTTCCCCTTCGGCAGGGCCGACACGCTCAAAGATATCCCAGGCATTAAGACACACAGTCATCGCTCTTGGATCTGCAAGGCCGATATCCTCCGTGGCAATAGCAAGCAGACGTCTTGCTACATAAAGAGGATCACCTCCGGCTTCGAGGATTCTTGAATACCAGTACAGAGCGGCATCCGCGGCACTGCCTCGAACCGACTTATGAAAAGCGGAGATAAGTTCGTAATAGGCATCACCGTTCTTGTCATAGTTAATCAGCTTACGACCGGCTACGGCCCCAACCATGGCCAGGGTTAAAATCTTGCCGCCTTCTTTATATGGGGCTGCAAGATCGGAAGACATCTCCAGAATATTCAGAAGATATCTTGCATCTCCGCCTGCAAGATCAACTATAGCTTTCTCAACGCCATCAGCTAAATGAAGCTCTTCTTTTTTTAGTCCGCGCTCAGAATTCAGGGCATATTGAATCAGAGCCCTTGACTCTTCCTCGTTAAGTTTCTGCAGTACATAGACTCTGGCTCGGGATAACAATGCAGAATTTAGAGAAAAGGAAGGATTCTCTGTAGTGGCACCTATGAATGTAATGGTTCCGTTTTCGATATGAGGAAGAAATGCATCCTGCTGAGTCTTGTTGAAACGATGAACCTCATCTACAAATAACAAGGTTTTTACCCCCCGCTGCTTTCTCAACAAAGCTCTATCCACAGCTTCCCTGATATCCTTGATACCAGAGGTTACAGCAGGAATCTGTTCAAAATATGCATTACAGGATTTAGCAAAAAGCAGAGCTAAAGTAGTCTTGCCAACACCAGGAGGGCCCCAAAGCACCATGGAATAGCACTGCCCTTTATCTAAAAGAGCTCTTAAAGGACGTCCCTTAGCAATAAGGTGACTCTGACCTATGTATTCATCAACAGATTGAGGTCTCAATCTAGAAGCTAATGGAGCAAAAGCATCGAGCTGTTCAGAACTCGCCAAAGAATCCTTATCTTTCTGCTCTTGTTCTATTGCTGCAAAAAGGTCAGTTTGATTTGCGCTCATCGTCTATCTGTGCATCCTCTGGAATACTGTATGAAAATGCATTATTCTCAACTGTATATTTAATGCCGCTCAGATTGTATGTGTTGATATTTCCATCCATAAGACTGATTGAAATTGAGCTTATATCATCTCCGTTAAACTTTAATGACAACTCTTTTATATCAGCCTTTTTCTTTGGAACAAGTCTGTATACTCCTGACTCTTTGGTAACCTTGTACTGATTCCAGATATCTGCACGATTTGAAGTCAAAAGAAGAAATGGAGAAGTATACAGATCCTTTTTATCAAAAATAGTAACCTGGTTGATAAAAGGATCATAGAAGTACACATCCTTTCCTTTAGTAAAAAGAACCTGTTCATCCGGAGATAAGGTGTGCATCATCAGAGAATCCGGTTTTTTTATAGACAAGGTACCCTCGGCAGAAGAAACCACCTCTCCGTTTGATTTGGTTACCTGCTGATTAAACGCAGCAGACATTGAAGTGTGTTTAGCAAATATTTGCTGTAGCTCTGAAATAGCATCAGCATAAACAGAAAAACATAAAAATACAGCAGAAGCTGATAGCAGTTTTAATAAAAGTGTCTTATTCATCTTCATTAGTTACAGGATATTTCCCTTTGCGTCAATAATACCTTCATTCTGAAGCTGACGGTGAATTCTCTTTGCTCTATTGTAGCCTACAGCATGTGTAGTCTGAATCTCAGAAATTGAAAGCCTGGTGGTATTACCAAGGTCATTTCTAATCCAGTCAACGATAGCATCAAACTTGGCGTCAACAGAACCTGCTGAGCCACCATCATTGGCATTTACTGTCTCCTCAGCCTCTTCCTCATCAATGAACTCGGTAACGCCCTCCACGTACTCAGGATCACCTGCTCTGTCAATCCAAGCCTGAACAACAGCATGAACGTCATCGTTACTTGCATAAGGTCCATGTGCTCGGAAAGACTGGGTATTATTCAGCTTCTGGTATTTAACAATCATGTCACCGTTACCTAAAAGATTCTCGGCTCCATTCTCGTCCAGAATAATTCTTGATTCCTGAGAATTCTGAACGGTATAGGCTATTCTTGATGGCATATTGGCACGGATAGGTCCGGTCACAATTTCAGCACGAGGAGTCTGAGTAGCAAGAATCAGGTGAATACCAGCTGCACGAGCCTTTGCTGCAAGACGGCCAATCATAGCCTCAGGGCTGTTACCTCCCTTTTTGCCTACACTTGCAACAGCCATTAAATCAGCAAACTCGTCAATAACCAGCACGATATATGGAACTGGTCTTAACTCAGGACACTCTCCGCCCATATCGGCAGTCCATATAGGATCAAATACTTTATTACCCTTAGCATTCTCTGAACGGATAAGTTTGTTTACCTGATGAATGTTGGATACATTCATCATTGAAATCAGTTTATATCTTCTCTCCTGCTCTTTAATCAGCCATGCCAGAGCTGCAGAGGTTGACTCAGGATCAGTAAT
>ONFP01000075.1 GCA_900317105.1 uncultured Succinatimonas sp.
TCAGTACGATTTAGACAGAGTAATGAAGCAGAGACAGGCTACCTTACAGGCAGCTCAGGCTTATGCTAAGGCACAGCAGGCGGTACGTGCTTTATCTGCTCAAATGGAAGCTTCTAAAGGAGCAAGTGCTAAATTAAAAGCTGAATACAACAAGGCTAAGCTTGCATCAGACAAAGCGACAGCTGCATACCAGAAACAGAAAGCTTCTCTTACTGCTCTAAATGCCTCAACTGGAATGACTGGTAAGTCTATAAAAGCCTTACGTATGGAAGAACAGCAGTTGGCTACAGCTGTAGCTAAAGCTACCCGTGCGCAGAAATTACAGAATGCAATATCTTCTGTTCAGAAAGCTCAGACAGGGTTCTCGGGACAGATGGCTTCAGGTGGCGCTCAGATTGCCGGTGTTGTTGGCATGGGCATGGCCTTAACTAAAGCTTTACAGCCGGGCCTTGAACTTGAAAAATCAATGTCCTCTCTTGGAGCTACAACTAATCTCACCGCAGAACAGCTGGCAAAAGTACAGGAAAGGGCAATCCTTTTAGGTAGAGATACCATTCTTTCTGCAGATCAGGCTGCAACCGGTATAGAAAAATTTGTACGTGCCGGCTACAGTGTTGAAGAATCAAGCAAGGCTATGGATGCCATGGCCAATCTGGCTATGATTACCGGCAAGGATTTTGCTGAAGCTTCAGATTTTGCCTTAAAATCCATGAAGGCTTTTGGTCTTGGTGCCAATGATTCTGCAAGATTAAGTGATGTTCTTGCTGTTGCTATGTCCAAGAGTGGATTATCTGCAGATCAATTATCTGAAAAACTCGGTGCTGTTGGTCCTGCGTTAAGTCAGATGGGATTAAGCTTTGAAGAGTCTGCAGCAATGGCTGTAGCTATGGATAAGGTCGGCCTTGGTGCTGAAGGTCTTAAGAAGACTATGATCTCCTTAATGGCTCCTACTTCAGCGCAGTCTAAAGCTCTTCATGAATTAGGACTTTCTTCTCTGAAGGCAAACGGAGAACAGAAGTCCACCATGGAGATTATGACTGATCTCTCTGCCATATTACAGAAGATGCCAAAAGAAGCTCGCAATGCTCAGCTCACCAAGATTTTTGGCTCCAAGAACATGGTTGAGACGGGCAAGCTTCTGGAAAGTATCTCTAATGGTGCTCTTCCTGATTTAATTGCTTCTATGAGTGATTCAGGAAAAGCAGCTGAAATGGCCGGAAAGATGATTAACAATCTTGATGGTGATTTTAAGGGATTAGGCTCTGCGATTTCCTATAGTGCCATTAGAGCATTCGAGGCATTACAGCCAACGATGAGAACGGTCGTACAGACTGTGGCAAGTGGTGTTACATGGGTCGGTAATTTTACAAAAGAACATAAGACTCTTGTTAAATGGCTGGGAATTGGTGCTGCTTCATTAGGTACAATCCTTTCTGTTTTAGGTGCATTTAACCTGCTGATTGGCGGTACTGGTTATATAGTAATGTCTTTTGTCGGTACTCTTCTGAAACTGTACAAAGTATTTACTATAGTTAAGACCGCAATGCTGGGACTTAATATGGCTATGCTTGCCAATCCAATTACATGGGTTATAGCCGGTATAGTTGCCCTAATTGCTATTGGGGTTCTTTTGTATAAGAACTGGGATACCATTAAGGAAAAACTAACAGGTCTCTGGTCTGCTTTTGAAGAGAAATTCCCTGCAATTGCAGGTATTGTTACATCTGTAGTAAAAAGAATTATCTCTATATGGGATGGCTTAAAGTCTGTCTTCAGTAATATTATTGATTTTGTAAAAAACATCTTTTCAGGGGAATGGGGGAAAGCCTGGGAGAATGCAGTTAATATTTTTGGAACTGTTTTCTCCGGAATAAAGGAAGTCGCCAAAGCTCCTGTAAACGGTGTAATTTTTCTAATCAATAAGGCGGTAAGCGCACTAAATGCTTTAAGTTTTTCTGTTCCTGACTGGGTGCCAGGAATAGGTGGAAAGAATTTCAGTTTAAACATTCCAGAAGTTCCTGCCTTAGCAAATGGCGGTATTGCAACAGCTCCGACTCTTGCTCTTGTTGGCGAGGGAAGGGAGAATGAGGCTATTCTTCCATTATCAAAACTTGAAGCTATGCTTGGTGGTAATTCTTCTGGAAACACATCTGCAGTAAATATTACTTTCGCGCCTGTAATTAACATTTCAGGTGGAAACGGTGATCCTTATGCAGATGTTATGAGAGCTTTAAATGAAGGCGGTCAGTCATTGAAACGTGACCTTGAGAGACTGTTTTCTGACAGAGCAAGACTTAACTATTCATAGAACAGTTAAGGACAGATACAGGCAAGAATATAAGAACCTACAAGAATAAAAACGAGAAATGAAAAACCTAAAATTCCTGGCAGGTAATATTCAAAAATATTACCAAGCCTTTGTTTTAGGAGTTTTTTGAGTTCTTGAATTTTCAAATCTTGCTTGTATTCTTCGTAAGATTTTTTCTTAAACTCATAGCCGTAATAGGCTTGCTGTAGTTTTTCCATATCTCTTCCTCTTTTCTGTAAGTATAGTTTATTTTGAGGTTTCTTTTAATGAGCAAAAATTACGTTACTGTGCAGGGAGATACCTTTGATAAAATCGCATACGCTCAAATGGGCAGTGAATATCAGATGAGTAAGCTGATTGAGGCTAATCCTGCTTATTCTCATTATGCGATTTTTCCTTCTGGAATTACCTTAGTGATTCCAGATTCAGATACCACTCCTCAAACAATCAACCCAGAGCTTTTACCTCCATGGAAACGATAGCAAATGTTTTAAAAACAGTAGCAAAAGTCTTTTATGAACAGACTGAAATTACACAGGATGTTTATGCTGACCTTCTGCAGGTATCCTATACAGATAAAGCAGAAGATGAAGCTGATGAGATGACTGTTACTCTAAAAGATGAGACTGGCAAGTGGGCCGGTTCCTGGTCTCCTGAACGTGGGGCCAGTGTAAGGATGGTAATAGCCACAGAGAGTAGAGGTGCTCTTGAAACGGGCAAGATGATGATTGACTCATTAAGAACATCCGGCTCTCCTCGAGTGTTTGAATTCAGCGCGGTAAGCATTCCTCTTGATAATACTATCAGACGTACCCAGAAGAACCGCAGTTTTGAGACTGCAACACTTCAAACGATAGCTGGTCAGATAGCATCAGAATCAAATCTTGAGTTCTTCTGGGACTGTGAAGATGATCCGAAGTACGACCGAACTGAACAAAAGTCCGAGTCTGATTTAGCATTTCTACAGAGACTGTGTAAAGATGCGGGCTTAAGTGTAAAAGTCAGTGCTGAAAAGCTGGTTATATTTGACCAGAAGAGTTACGAAAACAAAACTCCTGTTAAGACTTTTGTACTTGGAGAAAGTCCTATTCTTTCATGGTCTTTTCAGTCTCAGCAGTCTCAGCGCTACCGTTCCTGTACTGTTACATGGAGAAATATTAAAGCAAAAACCAGAACCAGTGCAGTTGCAAACAATAATCAGTCTGCAACCGCTGATTTATACAAGGGAGATAATCCAAAGAAAGGAACTCAGTCCACAAAGACAGAAGATAACGAATATACCTATGTTGATGAATCTGTCGAGGAAAGCGGACAGTGTTACATCCTTAAAAAGAGGGCAACCTCATCTGCAGAAGCTGAGCGAATGGCAAAAGCAAAGCTTAGAGAACTGAATTTAAGACAAACTACCGGATCTTTGAGCGTAATTGGTGATCCGATTTTGTGTGCTGGTTCCGTAATCAAGTTGCTTGGATTTGGATCTTTCGATGGAAATTTCATCATAGAATCAGCTAATCATTCAATCAGTAATTCTGGATATACAACCAGCGTTGATTTAAGACGTGTTAACGAGAAGTATTAGCATGAGTATTTACGGCGAAGAAAAAGCAAATGAAGTTCTCAATACTCTCAGAAAATGTATTCGTATTGGAACAGTATCGAGCATTAACCCTAAAGATCATACTGCAAGAATTGTCTTTGAGGATGAAGGTCATAATGTAAGTTACGACTTGCCAATTATTGTTCCTAATACCTACGATAACAGTGATTATCATATGCCTGATATCAATGAGGATGTACTTTGTTTATTTCTTCCAGATGGGATTGAGGATGGTTTTATCCTTGGTTCCTGGTATGCAGGAGAGGTTAAACCTCCATGTGATAATCCTGAAATCAGAAGAGTGAAGTTTAAAGACGGAACCACCATCAGCTACAACAGAGCAACACATGAGCTTGATGCTAAGTTAGAAAATACTCTAATTCATGCCGATAGAAGTAATGTAAGTATTATTGCACCTGGAGACATTACCCTAAAAGCAGGAGGAACTGTAACTATACAGGGTGCTACTGTTAATATTAACTAGGAGTATATATGCCAGCTGTTACAAGAGTAGGGGATAACAATACAGGCCATGATGACTGCCCTCCTATAGCGTTAGCGAGTGGTTCTTCTGATGTGTTTACCAATGGAATACCTACAGGGCGCGTAGGTGACCCCTATAACCCTCACGGTTGTCCTGCACATGTACCTCATGTTGGAAATATTGCCGCAGGTGCTCCTCACGTATTTATTAACGGTCAGGCTTGTGGTCGTGTAGGCGACCCTGTTACCTGTGGTGGTTCTGTAGCTGTAGGCTCTCCAAATGTTAATGTGGGAAATGGGGGCGGGCCTGTTGGTGAAAATGAAATACAAGCAGAAGTTGTAAAAACAACCTTATGGAATAGCGCTCAAGATACTACGGATAATCCAGATAAAACTATTTTAAGCCTTCCTGAAATTTCCAAAAATATGGCTAATCAGTCTTCAACTGAGATTGATTCTCAGGGGTGGGGATATTTATCTCAAATGTTTGAGAGATGGTTGGCAAATGAAGCAGGAGAATTAGATACAAGCGAGCCTGCTTTCATAATCGATTACGATTGGCTGATTTCCTATGAAGGAATTAGATATTTTCACGATGACCTTGAACAGTCTGCATTAAATGAGGCTGCACAAAATCATTTTACAGAAGAAATAATAAAATATTATCTTGGACAAACTGAATTTGATTGCAGAGAGTCGTTCAATAATAACAGTCCAATATATTGTAACAGTAGAACAGTAAAAGATAGCCTACGATACAATTATGTTACAGCTGAGGGACCGTATGTTTGTCTAGCCTCTTTTATGCTCTATGCTCTGCCAAAGGGGAAAATCCAGCAGCTTGAAGATTATAAATACCGTGTTACAGTTGAAGAAATATATCTGGGAGCATTTGATGAATTTCAATTCCAAAATGAACAAGGCTATCGTTACTGGTCGTATAAAAATAAGGATTTTGCTTTGACAAACTTCTCTTATGATATCAATTACAAGTTATTAAAAAATGAACACTTTAGAGCCTTTAAAAGAAACTATAATAAAGGAAAGGACTTTTATGTAAAATCTAATTTACATAAAGTTGAAGATTTTGAACCAGTGACCTTTGAATTTGAGTACGACGATTAAAATGTTAAAGAAAATCTTTTTATTTTTAATCATGCCTTTATCGCTTTTGTGGCTGATTGGCGTTGTACATACTTATCTTGTATACGGAGAATGGTATACTCAACGTCACAGCCTTTTGGCAGAAATTTTTATAAATACTTTCTTTCCTCTTCTTCAGGGCGGTTTCGATATCTTCTATTATACGATTGGCTGGATGTTTTAACCCTCTGTTTATCTAGAATATTGTTAATCATGAGTAAATTAAAGAATATCATAAATGGAATTCTATTTTCTTGGTTTGTTTGGCTTATTGTTTCTGTTGCTGTTGTAGTTTTTTCTAACTTGTATGTAGAGTCAAGGTCGTTAAGTAATGCTTTTATTTCTGTAGCTTGTAGCACAATTTCTGCGAGTGCGATAGCTTTCTATGTTGATTTTAAAAGTAAAAGGAAACTTGATAAGGCAAAAGAAGCCTGTTGTGAAGAACTTGTAGCAGATATCCATTCTCTTTGTTCAATTTTATATTGGCTATACGTAGAACTAAATAACAATAAATCTCCTATATTGGGACAACAGATTGACTTTAACGATAATATCGAATTTCGCAAAATCCTTGTAAAGTGTCAGAAGCTTCATTCTGATGAAGATGTTGACTTTGACGAATTATGTTCTGTTATAAGCAAGTATATTAAATTAGATCTGTCTATAGAACAAAAGTTGTTTCTTAAAAGATTTTCAGAAAAAAATATTTCCTATTTGGTAAAAAAAATCTTAATAGATATTCAAGAATTAAAAAAAGTTTTTCTGTGGCTAGATCCCACGGTTTTTTTAAATTTCAAAGATGCAGTTAAGAAAAGTGAGGGACTTTTGAATGATGTTGCAATATTATTGCAACCTCCTCAAAATAACAAAGTCACTTTCCATAACATATTGTCTATATTAGGCAATCCAATAAAACAAGTAGGAAAATTCTTAAATCTAGACAAAGACAAAATACATGTCAGAGCAATACTAACATTACCTGAAAAAATAACAGATGTAATTTTTTGATTTTTATTTTTGTTTTTTATTGTAATCCGAGTTTCAGCTTTCCAAAATTGTCTCATTAACTGTGTTTTTTTAAGGAGATCTAGTTCCTGATTTTTTTCTCTAATAACTTATTGCTTTTGCTGGATGGTGTATACTGTTTCTCCTTAGCTCATATCTAAAAGGAATAACTATGGCGGATATAATAGCAACTGTGTGGGATTTTGATAAAACTCTTATTTCAGGCTATATGCAGGAGCCCTTATTTGAAGACTACAAAATTGAGCCTAAAAAGTTTTGGGAAGAGAATAATAATAGGATAAAGGAACTCGAAGCTTCTGGCTTATACGTTAATGCGGATACTTTCTACTTAAACCAAATTTTGCGCTATGTTCGTGAAGGAAAGTTTAAAGGTTTAAATAATGAAAAGCTTAAAAAATATGGGCAACAACAAAATTTCTATCCTGGAGTAGGAGATCTTTTTAAAACTATCAGTGAATTGTCTCAGGAAGACAAATATCGTGAACACGGTATTATTTTTGAAAACTATATTGTTAGTTCGGGGCTAAAAAAGATTATAGAAGGCACCTCTATTATGAAGTATGTAAAAAATGTATGGGGGTGTGAGTTTGCTGAATCAGAAAACGAAAAAGGTGAACTTGAAATATCAGATATAGCGTATAGTATTGATAATACAAGTAAGACCAGAGCTCTTTTTGAAATAAACAAAGGGGTAAATATCAAAGAGCTAAATATTGATGTTAATACAGCTATGCCTCATGAGCAAAGACGAATTCAATTTATTAACATGATATACATTGCAGATGGACCAAGTGATATTCCTGCATTTTCTGTTGTTAATAAACACGGAGGAGCTACTTTTGCAGTTTATCCTACTGGAAATAAAAATGCTTTCAAACAGGTAGAAAAAATGCGAAAGGATGGAAGAATTCAAATGTATGCTGAGGCTGACTATCGTGAGGACAAGACGGCCTATATATGGATATTGGATAAACTAAAAACACAAGCGGAACAAGTTATTGAAAATAGTAGATTAGCCATCCAAAAACTAGGAAAAGGTACTCCCATTCACTTAAGCTAATTTTATAATTGAAATTTACCTGAAAAGCCTCGCGGTTAACTCCAAGAGGCTTTTTTATTGTCTCAAATTAGGAGCGTATATGGCTTTTCTTGGAGTTTTAGGTTTCTTCGGAAAGATTCCTTTTACCTGTAGTACAGAACAGGTAGCAACCTTTAAAGATTTACAGATTCAAAGACAGAGCAGATATGCTACTCATGATGTGTTAGGTCAGAAGCCGGTACATGAATATGTTGGTCCGTCTCTAACCACAATGTCTTTTAAAATACAGCTTCGTTCTTACCTTAATTCCTCTCCATCAGCTTATTTACCGCTTTTAAAAGATATGCTCGAATCTGGTGAAGCTCAAAGACTTCTTTTGGGGCCAAAGTATTACGGTAAATATGTTTTGACAGGTTTCAGTGAAGATCAAAAACATTTCAATGGCATAGGCTTGTGCATTGCAGCCGATGTTTCTCTTCAGCTGGAAGAAGCTCAGGGATTCAGTCTCTTACAGTATTTAAAGAATATGATTTGAGGTGAATATGTCATCAACTCTGATTGTTACAACAGAAAACAAGCTGAATCTTGCACCTAAGAATGAGCGAGAGGAAATTTATCAGAACATCGCCACAATTCTAAAAACAATACAGGGGACAGTCCCGCTTGATAGAGATTTTGGAGTAGATGGTTCCTATATTGATTTACCAATGCCAATGGCAAAAGGGCAGTGGCAGGCAGAAATTATCGATGCAATTGAACGAGATGAACCGAGAGTAAGAGTTTTGAGCATTGATTTTAAAGAAAACTCTATTGATGCAATGGATGGCATCTTATCACCAGTAGTAACAGTGGAGATTATTACAAATGACAGATAAAGTTTTACCTCGTTTTGATATGCCGGAGCTGAATTTCTTAACGGTAAATGCGACCTCAAACGAGCAGAGGATTATATCTAAATATGAAGAGATTTCAGGAAGAACCTTGGCTAACGGTGATCCAGTTAGATTGTTTCTTCTATCTTTAGCTGCAGAAATCACTCAGTTAAGACAGGATATAAATATTGCAGCAAGACAGAATCTCCTGACCTATGCTCAAGGAGATCATCTGGATGCTTTAGGCATTATGGTTAATACCTATAGAATTCCTGCAAAAGGGGCAACGGTAACTTTAAGATATACTCTGTCACAGGCTTTAAGCGAAATTTATGTAATTCCACAGGGAACCAAGGCAAGTGACGGCACCACTATTTTTGAGGTAAATGAAAATTACGAGATTCCTGCTGGAAATCTTTATATTGATGTAATTGCTACCTGCTCGGAAACCGGATCATTTGCAAATGATATAGCTATAGGTGCAATCAACACCATGGTTGACCCTATGCCTCAGATGGAGAGCGTTACAAATACAGAACAGCCATCAGGTGGTGCAGATAGGGAAGACGATTCCGCATACGCAGAACGCATCAGATTGGCTCCAGAATCATTTTCTGTAGCAGGTCCTCATGATAGCTATGAGTATTATGCAAAATCATTCTCTGGTGCGATTATTGATGTTTCCATATATGGTCTGCCTGAACATCCAGGAAATGTTTATATCCATCCGCTCTTAACGGACGGAACTCTTCCTGAAACAGCATTCCTTAACGAATTAAAAGACTACCTTTCTCAGGATGATATTAGACCGCTTACAGATAATCTGCTTGTAACCTCTCCAACAGCGGAAACTTATACAATCAATATCACCTGGTATCTTGATTCAAATGATATTTCAAAGATATCTCAGATTACAGCTTCTGTTTTACAGGCTGTAGAAAATTACAGAATATGGCAGCAAAGTAAAATCGGTCGTGATATTAAGAATATGGCAGCAAAGTAAAATCGGTCGTGATATTAACCCTGATGTTCTAATCAAGATGGTACGTGATGCTGGCGCAAAACGTTGCGTTATAACAGCGCCTGTCTTTACAACCATTGATAAAGATCATGTAGCTCAATGTCCTGCTTCAAATGTGACAATATCATATGGAGGAGCTGAAGATGCATAAATCGGAAGATAAAACACTCCTGTTTGCTCTCCTTCCTTCATCAATAAAAGAAGAACCTGTATTTAAACATTCAGCTCAAGCTTTATATGCCGGCGATAATTCAAAAGATCATCTTAACGATGGTCTTTTTTATTACCGTTTTGATGAATTAAGCAGTGATACTTTAGATCATTTAGCCGCTCAATGGCATGCTCATGTATGGAGAGATTCCTGGGATATTGAAACCAAAAGACAGGTTCTTCGTACTTTAATTCAAACCAAATCTCATCTTGGCACAAAAGGGGCGATTGTAGATGTATGCCAGAGCCTGGTTGGTGCTGCTGCTTCTATTATTGAATGGTTCGAAACAGAACCTCAAAGCACTCCCCATACGTTTATTGTCAAAGTTAATCAGGAATTGACAGGAAGGAGAGTTCCTTCTGAAGTGTTAGCGGATTTAATCAACGGAATTAACTACGCAAAACCTGTGCGTTCTCAATACACACTCGTTCTGGTTAATCAGCCTCTATATTCAGAATTAGATCTATCTTCAGTCGTCAGAATGATGACTTATACCCATTTTTATACAAATCCTACATTGTGGTACGAGATGAACTCCAATAGTTGTTTTAGTGGGGGTTCTCGTAGCATGGCTTATTCTCATTTTTATTCATAATGGAGTTTTACAAATGGCTCAGAATGTTGTTGTTACAAATGCAGGTCTTCAGGCTTTAATCAATGCAGAGCAGACTGGTACAGGTTCTGTTGTTTTAAACAAAGTTATTTTTTCTACAACTGCCATCAATGCCTCAACCGCTTCCGTTTTATCCGATATTACTGATATAGTTGCAACTCTCTCCTCAGTAAGCGGAACTGCAACTTCAGATCATACAATCCACGTCAGTGCTGGTGATACAGGAGACCAGGCATATACTGTTAAGACAATTGGCATTGTAACCGATCAAGATATTCTGTTTGCTGTTGTTAGTTCCGAGACTGGTCTTATTTCAAAAATTGCAACTACTCAGGCTTATGTTTCATTCGATATGGAGCTGACACAGGGTAATCCTCAGTATATTACTTTTGGTGATACCAACTTTTTAAATCCTGATGCAACATTTTCAACAAAGGGTATAGCTCAGTTGGCAACTGAGGCTGAGGCTTTATTAGGCGCAAATAAACAAAAAATAATTACTCCTGCTACTTTAGCTCAGGTTCTTGCTGTGTATGATCAGAGAATACAAGATCAGTTTAAAGAGTGTGGTTTTAATACCGGTGATATCAAGCCTTTAATTTCAAATAATATTAACAATGGCTGGCTGTTAGGAAACAGTGCTGTTGTTTCTCGTTCGGCAAACTCTAAACTGACTCAGTACGCTTATGACAACGGCTTTGTTCGTTCCGCTGCTGAACAGGCTGAGTACGAAGCTGACCCTGCAACCTTCTCTGGTCCAATCTATGGGCCTGGTGACGGCTCCACCACGATTCAGCTTCCTGATTTTAGAGGTCGTTCTTTAATGGGAGCTATGTCTGCTGCAAAGGTGGGTAGATATCAGCCTGAACAGTTACCAAATGTTACTGGTTCAACACAACCTTATGTAGCTTCCACAGGGCTACAAAATAATGGAGCTTTAATCGCTTCTTCGCTTAATGCTTTCAACATAAATGCTATCTTCCAAGCTGGTGATGAGGCTTGGTCTTCACTAACATTTAATGCAAATTCATCAAATGCTATCTACACTGACAACGGGCACGTTTACCAGCTATCGTTAGCCCTCAATTACATAATCAAAGCTTAAACAAATAAGCCCTCGTTATGAGGTCTTTGTTTTAGACTGTTACCGAACATAATTGTTTTATGTCTTGATAATGAAATTCAAAGCGATTGAAGCAGGGTAAACTTTGCCGTTGTTGGTATAGATTGCATTAGAATTATTGGCATTAAAATGTAGATATGAATAGGTATAAGCACAACCACCAGCAGTACCCGTGTTACCGGTAGTAGTCTTATATAAAGCACCACCACCGTCAGTGCCATGACCTACTACGCCAAGAGTGCCAGTATTTGTTACATTTGGCCATCGGTATTGAGGGCCTTATACACTAGATTTTAATGACGTAATTCAAAGCTACTGAAGCTGGGTACACTTTGCCATTGTCGGTGTAGGTTGAGTTTGAATCAAAAGCCGAAAAATTTAAAAATGAGTATCCACCATCAGAACCACTGGCAACGATTGCACGGTCTGTTCCTACAACGCTTTGCGAAAATACTCCTGAAGAAATAACCGAGAACTCCCTTCTAAAAACTTGACTTGCTGTACCTGTAACATTTGGACCAAATGTTACTGGTCAAATAGGTCGAAACTATACGAGCTTAGATATTTATAATGGAGCATTTGCTAGAAATTCAATTTCGGGTCAAGATCTTTCCATAACGATTGCTTCTGGCTCATGGTCGTTTTTTGATTTTAATGCCCATAATTCAAATGCTATTTATACCGACAACGGAAGAGTCAGACCTCTGAGCCTATGTGCGAATTATATAATTAAGTGCTAGACCTAGAGGGCGGACTACCCCTGAATCTGTGTAAATTGAATTTGAACGAGAAGCGTCGAAATAAAGTCCAGTTACATTATTGTCGTTCCCCGCATATCTACCATTTATATTTCCGAGATAAAAAGCTCCGCTAGTGTCACCTCTAATCGCATTTAGGAAACCAGTAACATTTGGTCCAAATGTCACAGGTTCGTTTGCAAGTGAACCTCATGTCGGTATTCCTCGATCAACAGCTTGCGTTACGGGTGCATTTACGCTAGGCATTGTTACGCAAAGAGCTATGATGCTAGACACACAATCATCAGCGCATCAAGTAGGGTTAGATGCTTCTCTATCAAACGCTATTTATACTGACAACGGTAACGTAATTCCTCTATCTCTATGCTTTAATTATGTAATTAAGAGCTAGAGATAGTGGGTAAACGTGGCCGTTATTGGTATAAACTAAAGAAACACGAGAGGCATCAAATTGCAATCCATAACCAGAAACGCCAGTACCTACATAGCCCCACCCTGTGTTTCCTAAGCTAGGAGCAAATGCACCTTGTGGGTAGGGAGCGTTTGGAGCAGGGTTAGTGAAAATTCCACCCATTCCTGAAGTATCCAAGCCACCATAAACATTTGGACCAAATGTAAGTGGATCCCTTGGGGTTAAACGTGGTTGCGACTGTGGCGCTTCCGGTTGTTTTTCTGCGTTTTATGACATCGGCAACAATAACTCAATGGCGTATGCCGAATGGGGAGCATTTCGACAGACAGATTTTTCGCTTAATCGAGCAAATTCTACATATACAGACAATGGCTCAATCCACCCATTGAGCCTTGCCTTAAACTATATTATCAAGTGTTAGCACTTAATGATAAAGTTCAATGCACATGACAGCGGATAGACGTGTCCGCTGTCGGTATAGACTGCGTTGGAGTTGTTGGCGTTAAAATGATTAATAACCCAATTCCCAGTACCGCTATAAGCAAGAGTATTTGTACTACCTGCTGGCGCATCTTGATAAAATGCTCCACCTGTTGACCATAAAATTGTTTCTCCAACATTATTCCTTTTCACAGCAAAAGATCCTGTAACATTTGGACAAAAGAGATCACCTCTTAATTACGTAAAACCCGCCATTAAGAAGTGATTTTTTAATTGTGCCCAGCACAATATTTTATTTCAGTCTTTTACCGAGTGAACCGCTTGTATAAGCTTACTTCCGGAGGAATCCTCGGCACATACAGCACAATACATCGAGAAGATATATTTAAACCATTTCTGATATATCTCTCTACGTTGTTCGAGATAATCTCCACGAAGGTATGCTCTCTCGGTTTGTGAACCATAGACATGAGCAAGGCAATCCTCCGCAACTTCAAACGGAATATTTTGATCTTTAAGCCATGTCCTAGCGGTTGCTCTTAATCCGTGATGGCAGAGTTGACCTTTTAAAGTTGACCGATTCAGGAAGCGTGACAGATACTGTTTGTGAACATGACTTCCTGATGTGAAATGCCACACATAAGCATTACGCTTGTCTGTATGGACAAGTTCTAAGACAGCGAGAATGTCCGGACACAAATGGACTCTGTGAACTCTACGCTTTTTCATAATCTCGGCAGGGAGGGTAAGCGTATCTCCTTCAATCCAGGCCCAGCGAACCGAAACGCACTCAATTGGTCTGAGCATTGAATAAACCGCCCATATAACAAAACAGTGAAACTCCAGCTTTTGACCTTTAAGAAGTACAAACAGCTCACCAAGTCTGTTGGCCTGAATATATGGTCTATTCTTCACTGTATACGGCGCAAATACTCTGGATAACTTCCTGCATGGATTATTGGCAAGCAGTCCGGCACAGACGGCTAAATCAAGTATCTCATTAAGGCGCATTAGTATTCGTTTTAAGGTTGGTGGTCGGTCTTTGAGTGCCAGCAACAGATTAAGAGCAAGTGGAGCTGTGATCTGCTCAAGTTGAAGTTTCTTAAGTTTGGGAAGCAGATAAATCTCAATTCTTCGTTTCTCAACCTCGTAAGAGACAATATAGTTTTTCTTTTTCTGGCACCAGAGCTTAAAGGCATCCGTGAAAGTTAATCCCTTTGATGGTTTTATCTTCAGTTCTTCTCGTTTGAGATGAGCAAGCTGTCGAGCTTGAACCGGTGATAGATCCGGATAAAAGCCTAGAGTTACATCTTTAACTATCCCTCTCACGTTGTAACGAAGCACAAAAGACTTATGACCTGAAGGATAGACTCTCAGGTACAGACTCTCACCGAGTCTGACCGTATAACGTTTTTCTTTAATCTTTATTTTTGACAAATTCATAAAGGAGACTCCTTATGTCTAACACAGCAACTGCATATCAGTTTGACAGTAACGGCTACTATCTAAATGAAACCTTAGTACAGAAAATGGGGGATGATTACCTGGTACCTCCAGATTCCACTATGACAGAACCTACCTTTAAGGCTGGCTTCTGGACCAAGTGGAACGGCTCAAAATGGACTAATGAGAAGATTCCTACCACCTGCGCAGAGGCAATCAAGAAAGGTCTGACTTGTATCTCTAACGGACAGGGTAAGCATAACTACGAGGTTAAAATCTTATTAGAGGCTTTAGCTGCAGCAGACAGTGAACACTATAAAACCGTAGTCTCTGACAATTTCGTAATGACTATCGAGGAGATCCCTGAAAAAACTCTTGATGAATTAAAATCCGAAAAATTAGCAGAGCTTAAAGCAATTTCACAAAAATATACAATCAATGATTGTGATGAGATGTATTTAACATCTAGTTTAGGGTATGCAATAAACGCAGACAAAACTGCACAGGATAATATTAGAGGATTGATAGAGGCTCACGAAGAAACAGATTTAATCAAATATAAGCTCTATGATAATTCTTTTAAAAATGTCACTATTGCAGATTTAAAAATTATGCTTAAAGAGTGCGCCCAAAATGGTGAAAATCTTTATACGCAGAAATTTTTATATCAGGAGCAGATCAACGCCTGCGCCACAAAGGAAGAGCTGGAAGCTATCGAAATCAAGTTTACTATGATGGACTTCAGCCAGTCTGAATAACCAAGAATTAAGCTCCAATTTTTAACGATTTTGGAGCTTATCCATGATTATTTTAATCATTTAATAATTTCGCTATTTCTTCATCTATTTTGGAATTATTCCATTCTATTGATTCTTTAACTAAAACGTGTATTTGATAGCGGTCTTTGTTTTCTATTTTTTCAACAGAAAAATTTTTCCTTTTACCGTTGTAAACGAAATTATTTCCCCAATTCCATGCTATATGAGTAGTAAAAAGCTGATCTTCTGTATCTCTAATTGCAATATTTCTATTAGGGAATTTCTTTTCTAAATCATATAGCGTTAATCCATTTGATTTCATATAAGCACCTTTTTAAGCAGTCTGTTATCGAAAGTCACAGGAGCACTATGGATTTAAGCTGCTTAAATTTATCCTGGACATAACTCTAACACCAATAAAGCAGGATCACTGTTTTGAATCTTACTATTCGGAAATGAAACGATCTCAACTTCCGGAGAAGTATAGAATTCAATAATAGATTGCCACTTTGACATGTCATAATCTGCAGTTAGATAATCTGCAGATTATGTTAAAATTAATATTGTGAATTTTGTTCGTGTCGCAGTGTGGGACACATAATGAAGCTATTTTTTTTAAATGGGGTGCAATGGGGTGCAATACAAAATCATATCCTTAAAAATCAAGATGTTCACCGCTTAATCTGACGCTCATCTTCGGCACCACAGTTCCTCTGATTAACCATGAATGAATTATCTTGTATTTCAATAAAAT
>ONFP01000089.1 GCA_900317105.1 uncultured Succinatimonas sp.
CCCCGTAAGGGGACGAAAACATAAAAAAGAACAGTTTATCCATTTGTTTTATCTCCTAAGTTCTAAAACCTTTTCCCCGTAAGGGGACGAAAACTCATATCTTCGATTAGTCTCTTATCGATTGTATCTTGTTCTAAAACCTTTTCCCCGTAAGGGGACGAAAACCTTAAGTCCAGATGACACGTTGCTTTCGCAAAAAAAGTTCTAAAACCTTTTCCCCGTAAGGGGACGAAAACTATACTTCTTCAGGAATATCAATGTATCCACACCAGTTCTAAAACCTTTTCCCCGTAAGGGGACGTTTTGCATATAATTTTCTATGATTTGTACTAACTTATTATGATTTTTCATAAATACATCAGAAACTCATGAATAAATAACCTTTTATAAAATAAGGAAAAATCTTAGAGTTAACAGCGTTGGCACACCTGTTGCTATTCCCTAGCTATCAAGAAAAAAAGGGAGTAACAGATATGTGTGATTTGGTTGTTACAGAGAATGGTTCTGTTGTTGGAACCGAGAAAGGAAGAATCTACGTAAAACTACATGATGAGGAATTAACAACATTTCCTTCTGAATCACTCGAAAGCATCACCTTAATGAGTAATTCAACCGTTACAGCTTATCTGATCAAACAGTGTCTGACAAAAAACATTCCAATCCTTTATATAACCCAAAATGGTAAATATCTCGGAGGATACAGAGGGGTAACTACAAATAAAACAAGCATCCAGAGAGCTCAGTGCGAACTCTTTAATACAGAGTTTTCTTTGAACTTCGCCAAAAAGATCGTTACCTCAAAAATCAAGAATCAGATCTCCCTGCTCTATCGTCATAAGAACTGTGATGATATTTCTGCAAATATAGAAAGCATGAACAACTTAAAAAAGAGAATTCTGTTCTGTGATTCTATTGATGCTGTAAGGGGGTATGAAGGTAGGGCTGCTGTTATTTATTTCAGAGGACTTTCCAAACTGTCCGGAGAATTTGCTTTTGACTGCAGATCACGCAGACCGCCTCTAGATCCATTTAATTCAATGCTGTGTTTTGGTTATTCCATACTATACAACCAGATTTACTCTCTGATTGAGTCAAAAGGATTAAATCCTTTTTTTGGATTTTTCCATGCGGACGGCGATGGACATGCTTCGTTAGCAAGCGATCTGATGGAAGAATGGAGACCGCTTATAGTTGATTCTTCAATTCTTTCACTTATGAGAAAGAAAATGATCTTCAAAGAACAGTTTAATAAGGATGAGGATGGAGGCGTCTACCTGAATAAAGATGCTATAAAAACATTCAGAGCCTACATTCAAAACAAGCTCTTTCAAAAGAATCATACTGTAGAATCAGTTGAGGAGAAGAAATCATATTTCGATTTCATATCTCACCAGATAAGTACTCTTATCAGGGCGATTCTGCAAAAGGACTTCAGTCAGTTTGAATGTATGGAGGTTAAAGCATGAGCACCTCAGATACACATGTTTTTTTGGAGAAGGATATTAGAGTTACCGACGACCACCAGTACATAGTACTGATAGCCTATGACATTTCATCCAACAAAAGGCGTAACAAGATTAGTACCCTTCTGAAAAGTTTTGGCTTCAGAATACAGTATTCAGTATTTGAAGCAACATTGAGTCGAGATTCACTGAAAACACTTCGAGAGAAAATTGTTAATTATCTTGAAGAACATGACAATCTGAAGATATTCTGTCTTGCCAATTCATCTAAGGCATGGGAATATGGAAAGTCAGATTTAGAAAGTAAGAGTTTTACTGATACTAAGACAATAATTTGCTGATAAGTAATAAGTATTATCAGCTTTGATCTAGGATGTATAAATGTCAAAAAGAGTTTTATTTTCACCGGTTGGTGGAACCGATCCTATTTCTCAGGACAACTGCTATGACGGTTCTATGCTGCATGTCTGCAGACATTTTAAGCCAGATACCGTATATCTGTATCTTTCAAAAGAAATGCTGGATTTTGAAGAAAAAGATCATCGATACACCGAAGCAGTCAAACTCCTTTCAGACAAACTGAAACAGCCTATTGAAGTAAAACTTATCACCAGACCTAAGCTGACTGATCCACATAACTTCAACTATTTCTTTGAAGACTTTAATAACGAGATAAAAGCTATTGTTTCTTCATTATATAAAGATGATGAGCTACTGATAAATATCTCATCAGGTACCCCTGGGATGAAAAGTGCTCTGAACGTAATGTCCACATTAGGAGAGTTCAGATGCACCTGTATCCAGGTTTCCAATCCTGAGAAAAAGATGGGAGAACATACTCACAGGAATGATTTTGACCTCATGACGCTGTGGGAGCTGGATCCAGACAACGAGGACACGTCAGAAAACCGCTGTTCCGTGGTTAAATGCCCAAATCTTTTGCTGTTAAAAGAAGAACAGAATATAAAGTCCTTTCTAAGACAGTATGACTATCATGCAGCCTATTCTCTGGCTAAGGAACTTGAAAAAACTCACTCCAAAGAAGCTGTTGCAAGATATATTGATTATCTTGAGTTTGCCAAAGAACGCAGCGCATTTAAAAACGTAAGTTCCTTAGAGAATAAATTAAAAGATGTCTCTGAGCTATTACCTGTATCCGGTCCAAACAGACCTGTATTTGAATATGCATTACTGTGCGATTTAAAGTGGAAACGCGGAGAATTATCTGACTTTGTCCGTTCTTTATCTCCGCTGATTCAGGAACTGTTTCTGAGAGTCGTGGTTGTGAACATTTATCATGATTTGGCAAAGCTGATAAAAGATGCCAATGAACTAAATCCTTATAAGAAGACTGGGAATATAAATAAAAGACCAGAAGGGGGCAGTAAGGAAGTATGGGATATTACCACTATGGAAGTTCTTTCAGAAGAGGATGAAACGGTAAAAGCTATTCTTAATGTATTTAAAGAAGGCTTTAAAAAAACATTTAACCCAGATGAAAGATATTCTAATGTTACATCCGAAAGCCTATGTAAGATCATAGAAAAATTAGGTAAAAACGAGGAGCTGAAAAATGACATCAGCATACTGCGTCATCAGGTGGAAAGCACAATCAGAAATCTTCTGGCCCACAAGATTTTCTATATTGACGAGGATTGGATTAAACGTGCAACCGACAATCTGAATGAAGAGCAGATCATGAAGCTGCTTAAGAAAGTCTTCCGTTACACTGATGTGAAAGTAAAGGATGAGTACTGGAATTCATACGACAGAATGAATGACTTTATTATTGCCAAGATAGACGGATTGAACAAAGAATAATTCTTTGTATGTAAAGACAATTTCTTAGCAGGAACGAAACCAGACTCATAGAAATTCAAAATAATTTTTGGATAATTAAACAATTAACAAAAATAAACCGAGTTCTATAGGGAGATTTCCTTGAATAGTACTGAAGTAAAATTAGCATTGGGAGCCCTTCTCTGCAGTATTGGCAAACTTTACTACAGAGGATCGCTGATAAGCGCAGAGGAGTATGGTTATACTGCACTAAACTCCATAGTCAAAATATCAGATCCGGACATTCTGAATACCGTTCGCTACCATAAGCTGTCAGATAAGTTCACAGCTTCGCTTGAAGATAATGCCTTTGCCTATATTGTTAACCTGGCAAAGAGAATTGCAGATTCATCTGATTTTAAAAAACATAAACTGCTGTCAGCAGGGAAAAAAACTCCATTAAAGAGTATTTTCAACCGTCTTAACGATAACAGCGGCAACAGTTTCTTTGCGCCACAGATACTTGGTGAAGAAAAATATATCAATTATCCATCTGATAAAAATGTCTCTGTAGACCGAGAGTTTTATCAAAAGATAACCGACAGATTAACCAGAAGCATTCAGGGCACAAAGTATACAGCAGCTTCTTTTAATGCCCTACTGTCAGATCTAGAGGCCTTAACCTCTTTTATTCCGGCATCAGCCTCTGATGAGGAATTAGGAGATATCTCATTCTACGATAACGCAAAAATTACCGCTGCCATTGCCTCATGTCTGTATCAGTATGCTGATGGCAATACCAATTACAGAGAGCTGTTCCATTCAAAAGATAAGGATTTTCTCAAAGAGGACGCCTTTATGCTGTTCTCAATGGATATATCCGGCATTCAGAGCTTCATTTATACAATCAGCTCAAAAGGAGCATTGAAGAGTCTGAGAGCCAGAAGTTTTTATCTTGAAG
Source organism: uncultured Succinatimonas sp. (assembly GCA_900317105.1). Classification (GTDB taxonomy): domain Bacteria; phylum Pseudomonadota; class Gammaproteobacteria; order Enterobacterales; family Succinivibrionaceae; genus Succinivibrio. The sequence continues at coordinate 4,204 of ONFP01000089.1, forward strand.
TAATGATGGAACATGTAATCGATGAGTTGCTTGAAAAGCTGTCTCTTTCAAGAGCCAATCTGATTTACTCAGGTGGTGGACACTGCTATATGCTGCTTCCAAATACAGATACCATAAAGCAGGCCATCCGCAGCTTTGAATCAGAGCTTAATGCATGGTTTATCAGAAACTACCAGACCTCGATTTATGTTGCTACCGGCTGCGCTCCTTGCAGTGGCATGACACTGGAGAATGGAGATAACAATTCTCTTGCAAAGGCCTATCATAACGTTTCTCAGGAGATTTCTCAGAAGAAGATGAAGCGTTACAGTGCCGATGAAATAAGAGCACTTAACAGCCAGTCATATGAGGGTAATAGAGAGTGCCGAATCTGCCACAGAACAGGAAAGGTTGATGGCAATGATACCTGCTATCTGTGCTCTGCCCTTCTTGAAATCTCAAAGAGCATTCAGAAAGAGGATTACTTCATTGTTACAACTGAAAAGCTGAGGAATACGGCTTTACCTCTTCCTTTTGATTGCTACCTTGTAGGACTTAGCGAACAGGATGTATCGGTTGCTCTGCAGAGTCAGAATTACAAACGACTGTACGTTAAGAATCAGACCATATCTGCCAGATATGCTGCAAACCACCTGTGGGTGGGAGACTATAAGAATGAAGATTTTGACCGTTACGCAGAAGAGTCTGAGGGAATCAGTCGACTGGGAATTCTCAGAGCCGATGTTGATAACCTTGGAGCCACCTTCGCCTGCGGTTTTCAGAAGGCAGGTAAGGACACCTACTCAAATCTTGCAAGAAGCGCCACTCTCTCAAGAATGCTTTCAATCTTCTTTAAGCATTACATAAATCTGATTCTTTCAGATGGCGAGAGCAGATATCTTTCAAAGGATGGTAAACGAAAGGTAGCCATCGTTTACTCCGGGGGTGATGATGTCTTCCTGGTCGGTGCCTGGAACGAAGTAATCGATGCCTTTGTGGATTTGAGAAATTCCTTCAGAAGATTCTCTCAGAATACACTTTCGCTGTCAGGTGGTGTTGGATTCTATCCAAACAAGTATCCAATCCACATTATGGCAGAGGAAACTGAAAAGCTAGTGGAGTGTTCAAAAGACATTCCAAATAAAGATGCCATAACCCTCTTTGATAGGGATAATTCATTTGGCTGGGAGAATTTCATTAAAGGCGTAATGGATGAAAAGTTTAAGCTTCTAAATGATTTCTTCAGAAGTGATAAACGCAGCGAGACTTCACAGACCTATGGAAGCTCGTTCCTGTATAACCTTCTTGATCTGATGAGAAATTCAGATCAGAAGATTAACAGAGCACGTCTTGCCTATCTGCTATCAAGAATGGAACCAAAGGGCGATAATCTAGAAGAAAAAACTCACTACAAAAATTTTGCAGGGAAGGTCTATGACTGGTACCCAAATAAGCAGGATCGCTCTGAGCTAATCTGTGCAACCTATATCTATTCATATATTTTCAGAGACAAATTCAATAAAACAGAGGAGAGGAAATAAACATGGCTCCTAATAACAATTACAACAATAAAGGCAATTTCAGTCAAAACAGAAACAATAATGGTAATAAGGGCTATCAGAACCATAATAATGGATCTGCTAAAAAAGAAGCTCAGAGCGTTCCATACAAACAGTTGTCTGATTTAAACTATGTCGATACAGCTGAAGAAGTTGTAAAGACACTTGAAAGAGACAACAAAGACAAAATAAAACTTACAACCTCTCAAATCCGAAATCTGCTGGCAATGACTTCGGAAATCCTAAACAAGATTAACAGCAGTAAAAGTGCTGAGGAGACTAATCCAGAGATTTCTCCTGCCATTGTTCAGTACCTGAATTCTTTTAAGATTCGCTCTGTTTACGAGTGTGGCAGAACCCCATCTGTAAAAGACTTTATCAATAAAGCCCATATTCTTGAGCATTTGAAAGAAATAAAAACCATGAACGACTGTGAGCTTTTCTGCCATTACATGGAAGCACTTGTGGCATATCACAGATATCAGGGCGGTAAGGATTAAAGGAATAAAGGAAGACGAATTATGTACTCAAAAATTAAGATCACTGGTGTTATTGAAGTTGTAACCGGCATGCATATAGGCGGAAGCTCTGCTTTCTCAGCAATTGGAGCTGTTGATTCTCCTGTTGTAAAAGATCCTCTTTCAGGACTTCCTTTACTGCCTGGCAGCTCTCTTAAGGGAAAACTAAGAACACTACTGGCCAGATCAGAAAACAAGAGTCCTGTAGATGATCCAAATAAGGATGATGAAAAAATCCTGAATCTTTTCGGAACTTCTAAAGGAAACATTAGAAATGCCCGTCTTCAGTTTTCAGATGCAGTTATGAGTAACTGGGAAACTCTGGAGAAAAGAGGTCTGAGAAGCTCTACAGAAGTTAAGTTTGAAAATACTATCAACCGTCTGACTGCAGTTGCAAATCCTCGTCAGATTGAAAGAGCTGTAAGAGGTTCTGAATTTCCTTTAGAGCTGATTTATGAAATCACTGAACAGAACAGTGATGAGATAATCAGTGATTTAGAGCTTTTATCAAAGGGCTTTACCCTGCTTCAGTACGACTATCTTGGCGGCAGCGGCTCACGCGGTTACGGAAAGGTTGCCTTTAGAAACATCAAGGCAGAACTTGCTGTAGGAGATAAACTCGACGACAGCGTTTTAGCAAAGTGCAATGACATTTTTAAAGATTTTCAGTAGAGATCTGCTTTATGAAAACAAGGATATATAAATTTTCCTTTAAAAC
>ONFP01000148.1 GCA_900317105.1 uncultured Succinatimonas sp.
TGCCTCATTCAGTATAGAAATAACTGATGAGGAATACTTAAGAACACATAAGGCAGCAGTGCAGAACAATACTGCAGCAGGAATTGATTTAGGTCTGAAATCAGCTCTGATGTTATCAGACGGGATCAGTATTGATTCACCTAAACCATTAAAGGCAAAACTTAGAAAACTTGCAAGATTACAGAGACAGCTAAACCGTAAGCAGCATCCGAGAACCAAGGATGACAAGACGGAACTATCCCGTAATTACATAAAATTTTCAAAAAAAGTAAGTAAGCTTTATCTTGAAATAACCAATATCCGTGAAGATTTTTCTCAGAAGATTAGCTCTGTTCTGGCCAATCACTATGAATACCTCTGTATGGAGGATTTAAACGTGAAAGGCATGATGGCAAACCATAAACTTGCCAGAGCCATCAGTGATGTTGGATTCTACAATATCAAGAAGAATCTTACATATAAAATGGAGTTCAAACACAGAAAACTCCAGGAAGTAGATAGATTTTATGCAAGCTCTAAGAGCTGCAGTAAGTGTGGGGCACTGAAAAAAGATTTAACGCTCAAAGACCGAGTATATGAATGTCCACAATGTGGCATGACATTAGATCGCGACTTGAACGCAGCAATTAATCTTAGACAAAAGATAAAAAAAATAGGGGAAGCTATCTCCGAAATTAAGCCTGTTGAGCTGACGGCTCTGTTATCTGATTTAGAAATAAATGGGATAACAACCAGCAGTGTTGAAGCAGGAATTTGGTAAAAAGCCTATAAATTTATAGACTTTTATATATTTTTATAGGTTTTTATAGATCCAAAATAGCGGATTTTCGAACGTTGCAGCAAAATCCCTTTTGTTTTTTTTTAAAGCAGTGACTTTATGCACTCTTCAACTTTCTTCATGTCTGCTGTTGGCTCGAAGCGGGCAACTACCTCAGCCTTACGATCAACTACAAACTTGGTAAAGTTCCATTTGATGTCAGGTTTTGACGCCAGTCCGGATCTGCTTTTGTCAGAAGATCTTCTAAGATTGGAGTTAGCTTATGTTCATCAAATCCAGCAAAACCTTTCTGAGATTTTAAATAGGTATATAAAGGCAGCTCATTAGCTCCGTTAACATCTGATTTTTTCATCAGTGTATAGGTGGTGTTGTAGTGAAGAGTACAGAATTCCTTGATTTCATCATCTGTTCCTGGAGCCTGTGCGCCGAACTGATTGCATGGAATATCAATGATCTCCAGACCCTTGTCATGGTATTCCTTGTAAAGCTGCTCGATTGGTGCATACTGAGGGGTGAAACCACATCCGGTTGCAGTATTTACAATGAGCATAACCTTTCCTTTGAAATCAGAAAGAGAAACTTTCTCTCCCTTACCACTTGTAAGCTCATAATCGTAAACCATATAAAACTCCTATGTTGCGAAGAATCTAGAGTATTCCAGAGGAAAATGTCGTAAAAGGAGCGGATTAAATCGCTCCTTCTGAATTCTGATAATTGTAAAACTGAAACAATAAATATAATCAGTCTTTCATTGCTTCTTTTGCAGCAATGGTTGCATGAATAACTGTTGTATCAAAAACCGGCAGTCTAACGTATTTCTGACTGATTAAAAGTCCGATTTCTGCACAGCCAAAGATAATGCCCTGAGCTCCCCCCATATCAAGACCGTCGATAATACGCTGATAAATACCACGTGAGGCATCTTTGATCTTGCCCAGACACAGTTCCTTGTAGATGATGTTATTAACCAGCTCGATTTCCTCTTCTCTTGGGATTAGAACTTCAATACCGGCATCGGTGAGGATGTGTTTGTAGAAATCATGGGTTAGGGTGTACTTTGTGGCCAACAGTCCAACTTTCTTGATATCTTTTTCTTTAAGCTCCATTAAGGTTGCTTTGGCAATATGAAGAATAGGGAGTCTGATATTAGCCTGAATCATTGGGACTACCTTATGCATGGTATTACTTGCAATAAGGATAAAATCAGCTCCGGCTTTCTCTAGAGACACTGCGGCGTCAGAAAGGATCTGGCCAGCCTTCTCCCAGTTGTCCTGGGCCTGACAAGCCTCAATTTCAGCAAAGTTTACACTGTTTAGAATAATCTTAGCTGAGTTATAACCTCCAAGCTCCTTCTGAACTGTTTCGTTGATTATCTTGTAGTAAGAGGCTGTGCTTTCCCAGCTCATTCCTCCGATAAGACCAATGGTTTTCATTTTTATTATCTCCAAACGCTGCAGTCTCAATTATGAGCATATGACAATTTTCTAATAGTGCAAGTTAGATACTATCATGGAACAGTTAAGAAAGAATTAGAACTAATTATCAGATTTTTAAGAAGTTATCCTGAATAATTAGTCTTTTGAGGCGGATCAATCTAATTACTAAGTACCTGCAAAATTTTCTTATAAATAAAGAGCGTTGCCTTTACATCAGTAAGAGAATTGTGCATTTCCTCATTTTCCTCTGGAACAAAACCTAAAAATGAAGAAACTGAACCAAGATCATGTTTTTCAAGATTAGGTAATTTGTTTTCGTTTTCGTATTTTCTATATAGATTGTGGACATCATCTGATTTCAAGTCTAACTCTTGGAATTGAGGAACATTATTCTTAAGCATACGCAGGTCGAACTTGGTGTTATAACCTAAAACCAGCTCACAGCTTCTGAAAAGCTCAATAATATCTTCAGAATCCTCTGTAATGTATGGCTTATCTGCGACAAATTCCGGAGAAATATGATTAACCTTCTGAGCATAATACCAGGAGGTATGATTTTGTGGTTGATAGTATCTGTCCCAGAGAACATTGCCAAGCCCGTCAATTACTGACAGCTGAAGTATTTCATCTGTGTTTGCCAGACCGGTGGTTTCTGTATCAAGTATCAGAATTTTTGAAAAATCTGTATGTATCAAAACTTACCTCTAAATTAAGTAACAGTATAAATATTATACATTCATTTTTATAAAAAAACATACTGATATTAAAAATTGTGTGGAGATATCCTCAGATAACAGGAACTTCGGGCAGACTCAAAAATCTTTCTTTAGTGACTTGTGTGAAAAACGGCTTACAAATGGAAACCACCGCTCTGAATGAGATTTGCATATGCATCTGTATTGTTATGACAGGAAGGTTCAGGTCATGGTGGAATTTGCCAGACCTGATAGTTTTTTTGATTAGATTAGAGCAAAGCAGGAGTCTCGTTCTCTGAGTTGTCTATTTCTCCTTGAGGAAGTGTTTTGCAGTACTCCTCTACAAGAGCAACTCGTTTTAAGAACATCTGCTCTCCAATGTCTTTTCCTTTGAATCCTTTCTCAACAAACTC
>ONFP01000106.1 GCA_900317105.1 uncultured Succinatimonas sp.
GTATGCGGTAAATCCGTATCTGTTTTTTTTACATTTACAGTTTACACGGTAAATCCACGAATTTACATTCGCGGAGGTCGTTTCATATTGTCTATTCGTTAATAAGCTTTGTAGAGAGTTTATGAATAAAGTCATTACGCTGATTTGCTATCTTCTCGTGTACTCTTGCTACCTTTAATCTCTGTTTATTTCTGTTATTTGAGCCTTTCTGCTTTCTTGAAAGTTTTCTCTGTTCCCGTTTTAGTTTCTTCTGAGATTTTTCAAGAAATTTAGGATTATCAATCTTGTTACCGTTACTGTCAGATAGAAAGTCCTTAATACCAACATCAATACCGATGAACTTGTCACTACGGGCTTTTTTCACGGGGGCAAAATCAACGTTCAGTGCCACATAGTATTTACCGGTTGCACTTCTTCTAACTGTAACGTTGTTGATATGCTCAATATCTTCTGACTGTTTAATCCTTATAAAACCGAGCTTTGGAAGTCTGATTTTATTGCCTTCGATGCGTATAGAGTTCTTCTGATTAAGAGTTCTGTAACTTAACTGATAGTAATGTTTACTTTTGAAGACAGGATATTTTGCTTTCTTCTCAAAAAATCGTACAAAAGCGTTCTCCAAATCTCTCAAAGACTGTTGTAGAGCAACAGAATCCACTTCGTTAAGAAAAGAGTATTTTCTCTCTTTCTTCATTGAAGTAAGCATAGCTGAAGTCTGGTTATATCCGACCTTTTTCCCCTTTGCATAACTCTCATTTCTGAAGGCAAGACCTTTGTTATAGATAAGACGTGAACAACCCAGAGTCTTATTTATCAACTCAGCCTGTGCTTTGGTTGGATAAGCTCTGAAAACCACGCCTTTGTTCATAATCTAGTCCGAAATAATTATATGACTATATATTATCACATAACATTACATATTACAATATATTATATAACTACAGATTACATGCAATAAAAGATATGCCTTAGATCCCACGATTCAAATCGTGGGTTTTACGGCATGTTATATAAAAAAAATGGCAGAGCGTGATAGACAAGCTCTGCCGATGTGGTATGTGATAATTAACAGCCTCATTATATACAGATACAAATTTTTATATCAAAAGAAGAGGGGAATGCTCTCCTTTTAATTACAATTCCATTTTTTTACTCCATGTGCCTCGGTTATCCGGGGCATTTTTTTTGTTCATTTTTATTGCACTTTGTAATAATTTCGTAATGTATTCTATACTTAGATTATCCGCTCAATGCGCAAGAGAAAGAGGATGCACTATGAGCAAAAAAACGTTCGAATTAGAGCCTAGTAAGCCATTAACTGCTGAAGAAAAAGAAATGCTGGAAAAGGCTAAGGACTATCCTTATATTCCAGACGAGGATTCTCCAGAATTATCTGAAAAGCAGATAAAGGAATTTCAGAGAATAATCGCTGAACGTAGAAAACAGGAAAAGAAACAGACTGTTTCATTAAGACTGACACAAAAAACATTAAATACTGCTAAAGCTTTAAGCTCTAGCTATACAAGTGTATTAGCGAATGTCTTAGAGAAAGTATTCAGAGATCCCGATGCGCTAAAGAAATATCTTTAGTGTGCACCTTAAGGATTTGAGAAATACAGAAAAAAAGCCTTCGGATTGGGACGAAGGCTAAAAACTTAACAAAAATTTTTCTATACAATTCTATTTTTTGTTAACTGCGTCCTTTAATGACTGTCCTGCTGAGAATGCTGGTACTTTGCATGCAGGAATCTTAATGGTTGCGCCTGTCTGTGGATTTCTGCCTTCACGTGCTTTACGCTGTGATACTTTGAAAGAGCCAAAGCCAATTAACTGAACAGGATCGCCTTTCTTTAGAGACTTGGTGATCTGCTCAAATACTGCATCAATGGTTTTCTTTGTATCTGTCTTGGTTAGACCGGTTGATTTTGCAACTGCATCAACTAATTCTGTCTTATTCATTCTTGATTTCTCCTAAACGAGGAACAGCCCTCATTTACTAAGTTATACGATATACATGCGGTTTACAGCGATTTTTAATAAATTTATGAGATAAATCATAGAAAATCGTCTTGAAGCCTAGAGTAGCAAGCAATTATGAGCGTTTTCTTAGCTAAAGACGGATACAAGCAATAAAGAGTGACTGTTTTAGTTGGTTCTAAAGAAGGCAAAGCAAATTATAGAATTCGATTTAACGTAAGCATTATTTTATGTTCTAAGAACATTGTTTTCTGTATTTGAAATAGACTTAACTTATTGAGAATAAATAAAAAATCCACTAAAAAGTGGCTGATTTGAACTTGTTGAGTGGTATAATAGATATGCGGTCTAGCCGTAAGGTGGCTCTATAAACTTAGGGTCATTCGCGGTGACCCTAAGCAGTAGAGCTTAATGTGAAACATTAAGAAAAGGATCTCAGAATGAGACTCATATTTCTAATTGTTCTAACTTTGGTTTTACTGTGCTGGTGTCTGCCCGTATGGTAAAACCGTAGATAAAGGGTGGGGAGAAATCTCCGCCCTTCGTCTTTATTATAGATCAGAAAGTTTGTAAATGAACTAAAAAGTCTTGGATATTCTGTATATGAGGTAGATACTGAGGACAACAGAAGATTCCTTGTTTCAAAGACTGACCATCTGTTTGAACCTGTTTACAAGCTTTATCTTACATGGATTTTAGAAAAAAAGGAGTAGCTTTTGAAAGTTCTGAAGATCACCGGCACCTCATCGGAAATGCTGGTATATTTAAAGGACGGCTCGGTGCTGGAGCTGGAGGGGGAGTTTACCCAGGGCGGGTTTGCCGCTTACATAAGCACCATGCGGCTGAAGAGAAGCGACAGGGCATTATCGGAGGCAGAGAAGGAGGATTACTCCCGTGAAATCCTTGAGTATAACCGTAATCGTGGAAATAAGGCTTTCAGAATAGAGCTCTACCCGGATTAAATGATCTGCGGGTGATCTGAGAATTTTCTGAGGGGCAGAAATCTTTGATCTGCTTCACAGGCGTTTTTTAGAATATAGATCTCAGAACGTATGAAAACGCTCTTTCTGTGACAGAGCTTTCTCTCCATGTTTGCATAACTTTAGATTAGGACATATCTCTCTTGAAAAACTGTTAAAAATATTAGTTTCTCCGGAATCCACCTATAGCAATGGCGATTATGTCAGGTTCACCCCCTTTATATAATTTAATTTTTTCATTGTTTTTTGATAGATTATCTCCCCCAAATTAACTGTTTTATCTTTATTGTTCAGATAAACTTCATTCATAATCCGCGTTTCTGCGCAAATCTTTTCCTGCATTTCCACAATGTGGAATTGGTAAAGGTATTCTTGGCTTTGCCAGCGTATATCTCACGTCACGAGAATCGTAAGTTCATCTGTCAGATTTAGGACAAGAAACTTGTCCCTTTAGCTGACTTCTATTGTCTAACCGTAAATAACTTTTGCCTATCCAATCGTTGTTTATGGCTTTGTTACATCAATCGATCTTTATCTAATCGGTGTAGCCCTCTACGGGCTATTCAGTAGATATTTATGATTGATGTGTTTTTATCTGCGTAATCTTTTTATTTAACAATTCCCAATGGGGACAATGCTCCCCATACGGGGATTGTTGTCCTTTTTGGCTTTTAAGGAGTCAATTATGGCAAATTTTAAAGAGCTCAATTTAGAGCAGAGTTCTCAGGAGTGGTTAGAGGTCCGTAAAAGACATATAACCGCAACTGAGGTTGCACACATCATGTCCGGACAGGACAGTATTTTTTCTGTCGTGCAGAGTAAAAGAGGTGTCGGTATTCAGAAAGACATTTCTAATTACCCACCGGTCAAGGAAGGTAAGTTGAAAGAACCGAAAATCAGAGGTCTGATTGAACAGAAATTCCCTCAACTTCTTTCCGATGATGAGTTGTTCCTACCTCAACCTAGCTGTGAGTCACTAGACGAGCCATATTTCATGGCAAGTCTCGATGGCTACAGTAAAAAGGCTGATTTGATTGTTGAAATCAAGAATGTATTCTCCCGATACGACAAGAATTGGTATGAATTACTGCAGAAAGGTCTTAAAGCCCCCATACCTAAAAAGTATGGCTACTACTATCAGGTGCAGTGGCAACTGATGGTCACTAAGGCAAAAGCAGCAATGATTGTGTTTCACCATAGCAATGATGCAACTGAGGTTAGCACTGAGAACATTAGGATCTTTCCTATAAAGCCTAATCTCAAAGTGCAGGAGGAACTTAAGAAAATCGCTCTCAAGGTTAAGGAGATTATGCTGAATAATCTTCCCGTTGAGCCGGAACAGGGCGATAAAGTACAGGTTACTGAACAGACTTTACCTTCAGAAGTGTCTCAACTGATTGACGCTTACAGAAATACAGAAAACACCTATAAGGAGTTATCTGCAAATCTGGATATACTCAAGAAAGAGAGACAGAAAGTGGTTAACAGATTAGGTCAACTGCTGTTAACTGACAATCAGACAAGTGTCTACACTGATGATTGGATGGTTACAAAATCAATGAGAAAGGGCACAGTCAATTGGGACGGCATGATCAGAGATGGGGTAATCACTGAAGAAATCTTGGAGAAGTACCGTAGCAGCGGTAGTCCTTATACAAGATTAACGTTAAAAGGCGTTTAATAACAGAAAATACCTGGGGGTCATCAGATCACCTTGTTTTTAGACCCATGGGGCTATATGAAGCTCCATGGGGCTCATATAGCCTTTAAGGAGACTATATGAAGAAAAATAGAACTCATAGCTTTAATTCTGGGTGTAAACAGCCTAAAATTAACCTAAGAGATTTAGATCAGAAGAGCCAATTTGGGGCAGATAATAGCAATAAAGAAAGTATATTCCGACCTTTTATCCTGCAGTGTTTTGCAGGTGTATTCGGATATTTCTTTGTTACTTGTGTATCTCCGGCGTTAACGAAAGAGCAAATCTCGTATATTTGCGCTTTTGCTATGTTAAGTCTGTTAATTTGGTTCAAGATAGGAGATTAGACAATGGATTATTATTTTATCGGAGCTTTCATCCTAACAATGCTTGTTGTAAACCTGTTGGGATATTTAGCCACCAGACATAAATAGTTTCTCTGTTGAACCCAACCTCCGCAGATCATAGTTACTAATTTTTGATCTGCTTCTTTGGGAAGGGTACACAGAATAATTCAAAGAGATCTCTAGTTTTTTTAGGGAT
>ONFP01000120.1 GCA_900317105.1 uncultured Succinatimonas sp.
GCTGCATCTCCTTCAGCCGTTGATCTGCTTTCCTATGCTGAGGTTCTATCGGATTTAGGTTATTCAGATAAGGCATACAGAATTAGAAAATATGTTGTTGACACTAAGACTGAGGAACTGTTGAAACTAAATGACAGCAATGTAACTTTAGCCTCACTGGTTTCCACCTTTATATCAAAGTCAGTAGGTGAAGACATCATTAGAAATGAACTGAAATCATCAGAGTCTTCTGCTCTTGGAATTCAGTTAATGACCTCTCTGCTAGAACGAAATGACATAAAAAGTGCCATTTACTTCAAAAAGAGAAGTTCTCTTGCAAATGTTGTTTTATCTGACAGTCAGGAGCTGATTCTTGCAGTTCGCACCAAGGACAAGGAAAAGATTAAAGACCTTCTTGAGCGTGGTGTGGGTATCCGCGAGAGTGAAAAATATGATGCTCTTGAGAAAATCTCAAAACGTCTTGAGGCTTATCAGCTTGCTAAAAACACTGTGGGTGTGTCCCCTTATAAAGATGTAAATAAAGCTTTAAGAGGTCAGATGGCTGCAAATAATCAGAGCTTATCCCGCAGCGTTATGGCAGTTATTCACTCTCAGCCATTGTGGGGACTTCAGTCTTATGCTGCCTACTACCATGCACCATATTCTCTTGGTCAGTTCGGCGTAGCAACGATTTATCAGCATTCTAAGACTCCTGATGCTATGGCAATCTCCAAGCTTAAGAGTGAAAAGAGAATCATAGGAAAAATCTCCTATGAACAGGAGAAGTATGAAGTTGCAGCATCTGCAGATCTTGCTGACGGTGCCGCAGACGACAGATTAGGTCTGAAGATTGATTATCTGTTCAAACTAGATGAGCGTTATGCCGTATCTTTATCAGGTGCTTTAAATCAGCATTCTAATGTTTCTCACATGATGACCGTGCTGGGAAAGGATAATTATGCAGAATTGCGTTTGAGTGCATCACCTTGGAACAGAGAGTATTTTGCTCTTACCTCACGCATTCACAACTATAAGACCCGTTACAACGAGAATCTGGGCTCAGGTTATGATCTTGAATTTATGGCAATGACTCCTGTATTTAATTCTGATCCTGCCTTATATGGTTATACCTCATGGCTCTACCAGAACAATAATCCTTCAGATAACGCTCTTAGAGATACAAACATTCTGAATGGTTCTTTAAATGATGCTTCTGTTCAGAGTTTAAGTTCAGAATCATTCATTTCAAAACAGTATAAACATCTAGCTATCGGTATGACTACCAGTCACGGCGATCCTGGAATTCCTGGACCTTCAGTTCCATCTCCTCGCTTCCTGTTCGATGTTTTCACCGGATACAACTTTACGGAGAAAAAGATTGATGCTGGTGCCAGTGCAGGTGTCGGAATAAGTCTGTTTAAGGCTCAGGATGAGCTGTTTATAAAGTCATCAGTACAGAGTGCTGATAGACAGGGTAACAAGTCTGTAAGCCTGACTTTCGGTTACAGTATGGTTTTTTAATCTTTGAGGAACAAGAAAAATGAGAAAACTAACTTTTATTATTTTAGCTGCAATAGTCTCTTTAACAGGATGCTCAACCTACAGGGGCTCAAACGGTATAACTGTTTCAAACGGTTCAACCTTTGCGGTAATGCCATTTGTTAATCAGTCCAATACTCCTCTTGCAGCAGAGAATGTAGGAACCATTATCTGTTCAGAGCTAAGTGCTAAGAATATCAATTATGTAGCCTTTGAATCTGCCGATGAGCCAAAAGATTTAAAGAGCATCCTAGATGACACCTATACCACCCGTAAGGCCAACGAGTGGCTTAAGAGTGTAAGCTACAACTATGTGATTTCCGGCTCTGTTGATGAGTGGAACTATAAGGCTGGTCTTGATGGAGAGCCTGTTGTCAGCGTTACCATCAGAGTCAAGGATGTAAACGGTAATGTAGTATATGAGAAGACCGGCAGCAGATCTGGCTTTGGTCGTGAGAGTCTGAACGGTGCAGGTCAGAAGGTTGTAGAGAACATTTTAGGTGATATTAACTACACCAGATAATCGCATAAGGGATTTATAAATGAACAAGAGTCTTAAGAGCCTAAGCCAACTCCTAACCAGAGGCTCAGGTCAGCCTTTAATTGTATGGGTTGAAACAGTCGTACTGGCTGCCATCTCATCAATTATCTGGATGAACTCTATCGAGATTTATTTTGATCAGAGCGGTCCTATACCTGTATTTACCGTAGCAAATACCTCTGAATTCTTCTGGCCGCTTGTCTTTGTAGTTATTGTAGCTTTGCGCTACGGTTTCTCCATGGGCTTTATTTCAGCCATTCTTTCAATTGTGCTGACAATGTCGTTCTTTAAATATCACAATATTACCGATTATTTTTCATATTATCAGGCTGTTGGCATGCTGGTAGTGAATATGATTGCAGGTGAGTTCCGTGATGTTTGGGATGAAAGACTTCATCGAAACGACCTTGATTATGCCTTTATGAAAAAGAAGCTTTCTCTGTTTACTCAAAACTATTTCATGCTTCGTTCCTCACATGATCAGTTAGAGCAGAGAATGGCGGGCCAGGTAGTAAGTCTGCGTTCAAGCATCAGCGAGCTTGAAAAACTCAATGAAAGATACCCTGTTCTAGGTGTTAAACAGTACGACAGAACAACTTCTCTTGCACCTCATGTTCTAAAGCTTCTAGCTTCCATTGTGGTGATGGAAGAGGCTGGAATATACCGAGTAGAGAAGGGCCGAATTGATCCTAAACCTCTCTCTGCAATCGGCAATATGGCAGCTCTTGATCTTAAGGATGAGATGCTCAATGACATGATCGAGAGCAGAGAACTGTTATCACCTGTAAATCTTTATGAGACTGATTCCACCTTAAAATATCAGCTTTGTATCCCTTTAGTTGATACTTCTGGTGTTATGCATGCCTGTGTTGTAGTTTCTCAGGTTAAGTTCTTTACTCTTACCTCACAGAATATTGCAATCCTGAATTTAGTAAGCGCCTATGCAGCAGACATGTTGTCTACAGGTGTGATAGCTCCTGTAATTCAGTCCTCAGAGAAGGATCTGTTCCTAAGCTATCTCAAAAAAGCTCTTGATGAGAATAAGTACCATGGTCAGAGCAGCAGTATGGTTTTCTGCAGAGGTTATACCGATGCTGCTTTAGAGTTGTTTGACAAGACGATCTCACTTCGTCGCGGTGCTGATATCTACTGGAAGCGCAGGAACAATTCAGGCGAGATCGTTCTGGTGGTGCTCCTTCCTCTAACTTCTAAACTTCAGGCCCAGCTGTACATTGACCGTGTTGACCGTCTTATGGCCAGAGAGTCCGATGGGGCAATCAAACTTGATTTCACAGGCCCTCTGGATGTGTCCGTTGACAATGAGCAGCTGATTTCAGAGCTTAAAAAGCTGGATTTAAAAGATGACGATTTTTCTTATTGTTTTAAGCCTGATTAGTGATATAAGCGCTGCTGTTTACGCTTTCTCCGATGCCGAGCTTTACAGACGTCTGCTGGTATTTGCTATGTTTCATTTTATTGCAAGTATCAGTGCCGCTTACGCCATGTATATGCTGCTCCCTAAGAATATGAGAGAGGAGCAGAGCCCTTATCTTGCAGTGGGCTTTATGTTCCTGATGTGCATATGCCTGCCTGTGGTCGGCTTTATCGGACTGTTTGTATGTGTGGTTGTGGCCATGAATCTGCCAAGAAAAAAGACAGAGGTTATGTGGGTTCATAATCCAAGGGAAGAGCTGCCATCACATCCTCGAGACATGATGTATACCAAGTTCGGTACAGGTGCGCTTCAGGATATTCTGCTAAATGCTCCTGACACGGAACGACGTGTAGAGGCTATTTCCTCAGTGTCTCATCTGCCACGTGATCAGAGAATATCCTTTTATAAGATTGCGCTTCGTGACCCTGCTGATGATGTTCGTCTTATGGCTTACTCTCAGCTTGATCCTATCGAGCAGGATATTACAGATAACATTAAGAGCCTTGAAGATTCCTTCAAGGAAAACAATTCTGCAGATATAGCCTATGATATAGCTCAGCAGTTCTGGGAAATCTGCTATCTGGGAATTGCTGATACGGTACTGGTTAAGCACTATCTTAACAACGCCAGAAAGTGGTGTCAGAAAGCTATTGAATTAGAAGATCGCGGAAACTTTGAGCTGCTTTTAGGCCGAATTCTGCTTGAGCTAAATGAAGTTGAGCCTGCAATGATTGCACTGCAGAAAGCAAAGAATGCAAAGATGCTGGATTCTCAGGTTAATACCTATCTGGCAGAATGTGCCTTCAGAATGCGAGACTATGCTTCTGTAAAAACATACCTGAGCTCTCTTTATACCTCTGAAGGCTCAAAACTTTCTCACATCAGGGAGTATTGGTTAAAT
>ONFP01000071.1 GCA_900317105.1 uncultured Succinatimonas sp.
GAAGTGTGGATATAAGAATCCTCTGGTAAAGAATCTCTCGGTTAGGGTATGGGAATGCCCATGCTGCCACGCAAGGCACGACAGAGATTTAAATGCCAGCGTGAATATCCTGAATAAAGGCTTGTCAGTAGCCTGAAATACTGACAATACCGTAGGGCATACGGAATTTTAAGCCTGTGCTGAAAAGCGGGAGGAGCAATTCTCCAAGAGATCGTGTAAGACGTAGTTCTCTATGCTGTGGTCTATGAAACAGGAATCCCATCGACTTCAGTCGTGGGAGAGTCAAAAAATCTCTTTAAGTCATATAAGTTGAAGGATATAACTTACTTCAATCCAAACTAATCTTTATGAGTTTTTCCAATGCCTGCTCTTCTGTCTAATCTGGATTTGCCTGAAGATTTGGTTTTGCAGGAATGTTTGGATCGATGTAGGTATTTGAGGTTCCGACATTCAGACTTTCGGACGCAACTTCATTGGCTTCTTCTAAAGCTTCAGTCTGCTCCTCACTTAATACCTCGATCTGCTGCTTATCAATCTTGTTTTCTGGAACTCTAGCCTCAGGAATGTAATATTCATATTCAGCCTGCTCAACTCTCTTTCTGATCATCTTGGCTGTATCTGTAGTCTTTTTGGCAATTGGTTCGTATTTTGCAATTCTAGCTTTTTCCTTGAGGATCTTCGCATTGTCTGTGATGAACTTAAGTGGTGATGTAAGTTTCTTTGGTTTATTTGACATTTCCTTTGGAAGAGCTGATTTGCCTATAGACTCAGGCTTACCTAAGAACTTAGGCTGACTCTTTAATAGATAAACATCAAAAGCACACTTGATTCTGGCGAAAAACTCTCTTATGGCAACTTTTGAGAAAAATCCGTAATTAGGGCTTAATGCATTGAATCCAACTGCATTCAGATCGTATTTGTCAGCAATAAACAAAGCTCGTTCGTTCTGAAAATCCTGAGAGATAATGGTTACATTCTTAAGCAGGAACACTTTTCTGGCTCTTATAACAGAATCCAGAGTTGAAATGCCTGCAAAGTCAGCCACTATTCTATCGGATGGAACACCAGCCTTAATCAGTGCTCTGATCATCTGTCTTGGCTCATTGTATGAGTGATGCAGGTTATCTCCTGATGCCAGAATGTAATCAATCTTGCCTGACTTGAACAGCTGTGCAGCTGCAATGATTCTATAAGTAAAGTAATCGTTAGGCTGTCCGTTTGAATTCAGTGAAGATGTTCCAAGAAGCAGTCCAACTTTATTATGAGGAATCTTGTCTATGCTTTCATAGGTTTTAAAAGCGTAGCTTGAAATCCTGAAACAGCCTAAAACAAGGAAGAGAATTCCAATGACTAAAGCCAATAGACCAATGTAGCCTACTGCCTTTAAAAAGCTCGACATATCAGAGGAAAACCTCATCTCAGACTGATCTTGATATGACATATTCTTCCTAGATTACATGTTTAACACAAGGCAACGCACTGATTTTTTCATATAAAAGTTTCAGGTTTTCTGCCTTATTTACTTTTACAGGGATTGTGTAGGAAACATAGTTTCCTTTTGAACTTTTGCGAGGTTCATCTGTAATTTTCTGCATAATTCCAGCCTCTACCTCATTTATGGCTTTTTCAACCTCACCAAGTGAATTCACGATTGATGCATCAACAATCACTCTGAATCCAACTACACATGGAAATTCCATGAGTTTTTCTAATTTGTTATATGAATCTGTCATAAACATTGAAGTTCTATCCATTTTTCATGGATAGAACCAATCTCCTTTAAAGATATCTCTATTCAGCCTCTTCAACAACTTCTTCGTCAGAGGAGAAGAACAGACAGATCTTATCCCAGATTCTTCCGAAGAATCCGCATTCCTCAATGGTGTCTACAGATACCAGAGGTACAGTTGAAATAATGTTGTTATCGATCTTAACCTCAATCACACCAAGCTCATCACCCTTGTTGATAGGAGCAGTGAAGACACTCTTCTTTAATCTGTATCCAAGTTTGATATCACCCTGACGGCCGCGAGGAATCATCAGATTCAGATCATTCTGTATTGCTAGTCGAACCTGATTAGTCTGACCCATGCGAACATTTCTAGTCAGAAGTACCTTGTTGGCAGAAACAGGAGTATATCTCTGGAAGTAACGGAAACCGTATGTTAATAGGGCTTTATTATAGTCTGCACGTAATTTTTCTGATTTTGCACCGATAACTGAGGCAACAAGTCTCATACCGTCATTTGTGGCGGAGGTAACAAGATTATATCCAACCTGTGAAAGGTGACCTGTCTTGATGCCGTCAACATTGATTGACTTATCCCATAAAAGACGGTTTCTGTTCATCTGCTTGATGCCGTTGAATGTGAAATCCTTCTGGCTGTACAGAGGGTATTCATCAGGAAGATCTCTGATGGTTGCACGGCCTAACAGAGCCATATCATAAGCAGAGGAATAGTTCAGCTCGTCATACAGACCATGAACATTTGAGAAATGGGTATCTTTAAGTCCTAGCTGAGCTGCGTAGTTGTTCATTACAGAAACGAAACCTTCCTGTGTTCCAGCCAGATGAATAGCCATAGCAACACAGGCGTCATTACCAGACTGAATAATGATGCCCTTAACCAAATCTCCTACTTTAATGGTTTTACCAACTTCGATGAACATCTTAGATGAATCGGTATATTTCTTTGCCCATGCATCCTCTGTGATGGTAACATCATCTTCCATGTGAAGTCTGCCAGCCTTAAGTTCCATGCCGATAACATAGGCAGTCATCATCTTTGTAAGTGAAGCAGGCCAAATCTTTTCGTGTGCGTTGTGCTCACAGATAATTCTTCCTGAACTGTAATCCATTAGAACCCATGACTGGGCGTCAAATACTGGAGGCTCTGGAATTACTATCGGTGCAGGAGCAACTCCATTTGCAGGAACAGCTGTTGGATTTGATGCATCTGCATTGGCCTTCATCTGAGCAAATGGATCTGGAATATTATCCTCTGCGGATGCACTTAAACCTGAAACAAGAGCAGTAACTAATAATGCGGTTTTAATTACCTTATTTAATGACATTTTATTTTCCTAGTTTTTCTTTTTAAAAACTCTTTACAAAACAATCAGTATAACCCTTCTGCTTTAATGATGCGGCAACTTTTCTTGCAGAGCCTTCATTTAATGGTCCAACCAGTACCTTGTTAATGTTGCCTTCCTTTCTGATTACGATTGGGTATGAGATCTTGGTCTGAACATTATTCTTAATCTCATTTGCCATCAGATCTGAATTACATGCAACCAGCTGGACATACCAGCCAGGAACTGTATTGGATACAGTATTTGCTCTATTAGATGTTATTCCCTGATTATTAGTATTTATGTAGCCTGTATTAGAACTTCCGGCAGATCTTGAGGTTGCAGCTCCAATATGCTGATATGATGAGGTTTTCTTGTTCACAACCTGTGCATACTGCTGCTGTTTTACACCGGCAGGCTTACCAACTGCATTGGTGTAGGTTCCGTTTGAGCTTACATTGATAAGTTCAATTCTAACCTTTGAGGTTCCTGTTCCTACCATATCAATGGCGCGAGCTGATCCTTCTGATAAATCCAGAATTCTGTCACCTACAAAAGGACCTCTATCATTTACTCTTACAATAACCTTTTTACCGTTGCGAAGGTTTGTAACCTTTAGATAGGATGGTAATGGCAGATTTTTATGGGCAGCTGTAAAGCCCTTCTGATCGTAGATTTCTCCGTTGGAGGTCTTCTGTCCATGGAACCCAGGACCGTACCAGGAGGCGATACCCTCTTCGATATATGAAGTGGTACCGTTCCAGATCATATAGTTTTTACCTAAAACTCTATAATCCTTGTTGCAACCGCCTGTTCTCTGATATTCATATTTAGGAACCGCACCGCCTACACCATTGATATTGACTGTCTCTGTCTGAGGTTTTGGCTTTGTCTTGTTTGGACCTGTTCCGTATCTGTATGATCCTGAGAATGATGGAGCACCACCCGATGAAGAAGATGAACATCCCTGAAGAACAAGTGCCGCTGAAACTGTAATAATGGTAGCTATAAATTTTATGTTTTTCATTAAAAAGAATCTCTCCATTCTCATCGGCAAAAAACAGATTTCAAGCATAACATTTTAATGTTTACGAGTTACACTTAAAAGCATTTTTATTACTTTATATTTATTTTGTTTTCAGCGTTCAAGCCTGTGACTTTCAGATTATGGCTTTTTGCTTCTGTGTACTACTTTCTGCCCCTGTTGCTGTTTTACCTTATTTACTCCCATTGCAATGAACTCTGACAATTCATATACAGCACGAGCATACAGCGGAGAGGTGTTGTATCTCATAATTGAGTGGAAATTCTCAAGTCCTACAGCATACCCCTTCTGACCGTTCTCAAGATCATATGCAAACAGTCTTATTTTCTGATTTGGACTTAGATTTACCTTGGTTGTTGCCCCTGACTTATATAGTTCTTCGACGGTCAGATTCCACTGTTTGTCCATAAGAACCTTAGGATCTGCATTGTGGATATGGCAAGGATAGTAGATTCCTCTGCCGGTCTGCCAGCCGTGCCCTTTGAAATAGTTTGCGACTGAGCCGATAGCGTCCACTTTGTTTGAGAAAAGATTTACATAGCCATCACCATCGTAGTCTACGGCATAGTCAAGATAGGCAGAAGGCATAAACTGTCCCATACCCATAGCTCCTGCATAAGAGCCTTTGATATCGTTGTAATTCCAGTCTTCTCTTGAAGCCAATGCTACGAATCTAGCAAATTCCTTTGAGAAGTAAGCTTCTCTTTTTGGATAGTTAAAGCCAAGAGTATAAAGTGCATCAAGAACTCTCCAGCTGCCCATATTTTTACCAAAGAAAGTCTCTACTCCAATAATTGCACAGATAATCTCATAAGGAACACCGAATTCCTTCTGAGCTTTTAGAAGTGTTTTTTCATTCTCGAAATAGAACTTTACAGCAGCCTCGATTCTTGAGGTGGTAATAAAGATCTTGCGATACTGCCACCAAGGTTTCCCCTCTGATGGTCTGGTTATTGCGTCAATAATCTTCTGTTGATAAACAGCCTGGGAGATTGCATCTTTAAGTGTCTGAACATCAATTCCAGCGTACTGTGCAAGTTCATTATAATTAGGAGCTGCCGCTACGTATGAATTGGCAAAAAAGGATAATCCCAATGCGATGGCCAGTTTACTAATTGTTTTTTTCATTCTTTTCTATATGTCCGCACCAAGGGTGCAGCCTCCTTACTTATTATCCTTCATAAAGAAACTTACTTTTTTATGAGTGTGAATAGACATCATGATTCCAAAGCAGATCATGAGGGTAATCATTGCTGTACCGCCGTAACTGATCAGCGGCAGTGGTACACCTACTACAGGGAGAATACCTGACACCATGCCGATATTTACAAATATGTAGAACATGAAGGTAAAAGTGAAACTTCCACACAGAATTCTTTCAAAGTTATGACGGGCATTTAAGGTGATGACGACACATCTTCCGATTATAAAACAGTATAGTGATATCAGAATGAGGAAGCCTACAAGTCCAGTTTCCTCTGAAAGCACAGCAAAAATAAAATCAGTATGAGGTTCTGGCAAAAAGTCCAGCTGAGACTGACTACCCTGTAGCCAGCCTTTTCCATAAAGACCGCCTGAGCCGATGGCGATTTTAGATTGAATGATGTGATAGCCGGCACCTAATGGATCAGATGAAGGGTCAAGCAGAGTAAATACACGTTGTTTCTGATAGTCGTGAAGCACAAAATTCCAGATTACAGGAAGTGCGGCTGCTCCGGCAATTGCTCCTGCAATCAGCCACCACCATGACAGACCTGCAATAAAGATACAGATAAAGCCTGCAACTGAAACTAGTGCTGCAGTTCCTAAGTCAGGCTGCATTAGAATCAGAACTGTAGGTATACCTACGATAATGAATGAACAGATGGTGTGCAGTAGTTTTGGAGGAAGTGCTGTTTTGGCAAGGAAGGCTGCTACAGAAAGAGGCATTACCACCTTGAAAAACTCTGATGGCTGAATTCTTACAATACCAAGATTAAGCCATCTCTGAGCTCCTTTGGAAATATCTCCGAAAAGCTCTACTAAAACCAGTAGAATAACGCCAATGATGTACAGATAGGTTGAGGCTTTTGCAAAGTATTTAGGTGGAATCTGAGCAACTGCAATCATCAGCACGAAAGCCGCGCCTGTTCTTGTAATCTGTCGAATCAGCATATCTGCTTCCTGACCAGATGCGGAATAAAGAACAAACAGACTGAAACAGAGAGCTAAGAATAGACCAAACATTAAAGGAAGATCAATGTGGTGTCGGGTGAAGAAATTCTTACCTATGCTGTTGCTGTTAACCTGACTTAGTGTATTTCTATCTTCTGACATATTATTTTTCTGATATTAAACTGTTTTGTCTGTTTTACTGTAATACGACAGTGCCACCCATTCCGAATTTTACTACCTGAGGATTTGGATCTCCCATGTAGCCGTTAGGATAAAGATCTAAAAGATACTTGTCGATCATGGCTCTGGCAACAGGGGCTGCTTTTGTCGAACCGCCTCCCTCATTCTCAAGAATAACCGCTACAAGAATTCTAGGCTGTTTAAATGGGGCATAGGCAACAAATAGAGCATTGTCTCGATGTTCAACCTTGAGCTTGGCGGCATTGTATTTTTCACCCTGCTTGATGGATACAACCTGAGCTGTACCTGATTTTCCTGCTGCCTTGTATTTTGCCCCGAAGAATGCTCTTCTGCCGGTACCTTCCGGTCCGTTAACCACCAGATACATACCGGTTCTACAGTCCTCAAAGTACTGAGGATCTGTAACCTTCAGTGTATCTTCAGGTTCTTCCTGAGTATATGCGGTGATTTCATTGGTAGTTGGATCAACCATTTCCTTAAGTAGATGAGGCGTTCTTGTAACACCTCGGTTTGCAAGGGTTGCATGAGCCTTTGCAAGCTGCATCAGTGTTGAGGTCCAATAGCCCTGACCGATACCGATAGGTACGGTATCACCAAGATGCCACTGCTGATTGAAACGAGATTTTTTCCAGTCGCGAGATGGATTTATTCCTAAAGACTCCTCAGAAATATCAATTCCGGTTTTCTTTCCGAATCCGTATCTGTCAAGGTAGTCGTGAATTCTGTTGATTCCTGCTCTGTAGGCAAGATCGTAGAAATAAGTATCTGCAGAGATTTCAATTGCTCTGTATAAGTCCATCCATCCATGACCCCAGGCTCTCCAGTCACGGAACTGATGTGTTGAACCAGGCAGTTTGAAATAAGGAGCTCCAAAGAAGTTTCCTTTTGTTGTGATTAGTTTTTCATTCAGTCCCATTACACAGAGCAGAGGCTTAACTGTTGAGGCTGGTGCATAACC
This sequence comes from uncultured Succinatimonas sp., assembly GCA_900317105.1. Lineage (GTDB taxonomy): Bacteria > Pseudomonadota > Gammaproteobacteria > Enterobacterales > Succinivibrionaceae > Succinivibrio. Next base: position 7,431 of record ONFP01000071.1, read on the forward strand.
ACCCTGGGTGGCTCGGTTGATCAGTGGATGACCAGGATTGTCTAGAAGACGTTTGTATTCGCCAGAACGGATGCCACGTACAAATGGATTAGGATCGTAGCTAGGATTTGAATACATAGCTAGGATTTCTCCGTTTGAAGGATCAATGGCGACCACAGCTCCTTTCATCTGACCGAATATTTCCTGGGCGTAATACTGCAGTCTGATATCAATGGTGAGCTTGAGATCTTTTCCTGGAACAGGAGGCTCATAATTCAGTGTCCTGATAACCTGTCCATGGGAGTTGACTTCAACCTTGGTTGAACCGGTTTCACCATGCAGGGAATCCTCATAGAATTTTTCAATACCTAGTTTTCCGATTTCAGTAGAGCCTTCATAGTTCTCAAGTTTTCCTGAGCTGGCCAGTTTTTTTACGTCATTCTGGTTGATTCTAGATACGTAACCTGTGGTATGAGTGGTAATATCTGCAAATGGATAATATCTCTTCAGGTTTGCTACAATCTGCGCATTAGGATATTTATATGAATTTACTGCAAAAGTTGCTATCTGCTCCTCTGAGAGAAAGTTAGAAAGCTCAACTCCTGAGAATCTCTTTCTGGTTTTGGATTCATAGAGCAATCTTGAAATATCTTTTTCAGAAAGGTTTAGTTCAAGCAGCTTATCTAATTCAACAATGGTGTCTTTAGTCTTGATCTGCTTGTTTGGGAATAGCACCAGATGATAAACAGGTGCATTATCTGCCAGAACAACGTGATTGCGATCGTAGATGATTCCTCGAGGAGGTACAACCGGCATTACCTTGATGCTGTTTTCATTGGAACGGGTTTTATAGTCCTGATAGGAGATAATCTGCAGATAATAAAGATTACAGAAAAGGATAACTACCATCAGTATGGATATACCAATGCATATGAAAACTCTGGAACGGAATACTCTTAGTTCAAGTTCCTCGTTGCGATTCTGCTTACCCAGTCCGCCCTCTGAGGAATAACGTCTTTTCTTGATTTTTCCGAAAAGAGGACGCTCGTGTCGACTTTTTCTGCTAAAAATTGACAATTTTTTCTCTAAAATTCTTCTTATATTTTCCGCACTTACTTAATATTTTAGCGATAAATAATTATAGTATTCGTATATTTTATTTTTTTTAACGAATTTTGCGGAGTTTTTCAAATAATCTTGATTTTAAGCTCGATGATAAGGTAGATTTGCGTAAATACTCCATCCTCGATAGATGGTTTCAGCAAGGAATACTCTTACCAGTGGATGAGGCAATGTCAGTTTTGATAAGGACCACAGCTCATTAGCCTTGTTTCTTACTTCATCTGTGAGTCCGTTTGGTCCGCCGATAATCAGAACCACGTCCATTCCAAGATTTTGCCAGACGCCAACCTTATCTCCAAGTTCCAGAGAGGTAAACTGTTTTCCTCTTTCATCCAGAGCGATTATGTAGGCTTTCTTTGGTAAAGCCTCAAGGATCATCTTTGCTTCCTGCTCCTTTGCCTTTTCATCGGAGTTTTTTCCGTTACGTTTCACAGGAGCAATTTCCTCTAATACCAGTTTCATCTCAGGAGGAAATCTTTTCTGATAATCTGTAAAAGCTTCAGTTACCCATGCAGGCATTTTGTTGCCAACAGCAATGATAATCAGTTTCATTCCTTAAAATCCTGAGGCCATGCAGCGGTATAGGTCATCAAGTTCATACCTTTCTCTAGCTTCATTCTGAAGAATGTGTACCATTACTGAGCCAGTGTCCACGATAACCCATTCACCAAGCTGTTCCCCTGAAATCTTGATGTGCTTTAACCCTTCCTTGTATAGATTGTCTACTAGTCTTTGGGCAATTGCACTTACATGTCGGTTTGAAGTACCGGTACAGATCACCATATTGTCTGCAATAGATGAATGTTCCTTAACGTCAATGCTTACCAGATCTCTTGCCTTTGAATCCTCAAGAGTCTTTATACATTTCTGAATTAAAATATCGTTTTCCAAATTAAGATTCTCTCTTTCTGTATAGTGAATTCTTTACAATATACTCAATAATCCCTCTATCAAGATAAGTCAGTGAGTAGGAGAATTTATCGGCATATTCTGCTAAATCCATATGCTGTTCAGCTGTTTTATAGTATTCTTCAAATTCCTGCCTTATTTTACTAGAACTTACATCATTAAAGCATTCTTTTAGTAAAAAGCAGTTACCTTTTTCTTCATTAAGCTTTTCTGAAAAAGCTGAATCCGACTCATAAACTGCATGAGTTTTCAGATAATCCTTTACCTCAGGATTTGAATCATCAACACTGTAGCCCTTTCTTCCAATTACCACGATATTACATTTATCTGTTATATCAAGTCCGTTACGCCATTTATCGAGATAAATAAGTGAATCCATGCCCATGCAGAAGAATACTGTGGCCTGAGGATACTCGGACTTGATTTTATCAATCAGATCAATGGTGTAATGTGGTACATTAGGATCTTTTTCAAGATCACTTATCTGAAGTGCGCTGTGTTTTTCTGTCAGTATCTGAAGCATCCTGCGGCGGTGTGAAAATTCAACATGACAGGTATCCTTGTGAGGAGGCAAGGCATTAGGCACAATGAGAAATAAATCAAGATCAAGTCTGTTCCTGATATATTCTGCAATTCTTATGTGATCATTGTGTGGAGGATTGAAGCTGCCTCCAAGAACTCCGATTTTCTTTATAGTCTTTTCCATTAGAGTTTTTTCAATTCTCGTACTGCAGATGTATAAACAGAGACAGCCATGTTCTGAAGTGACTGATATGCCTTTTTATCGTCAAATTCCTGAAGATATTTTGCTGCCTGGGCAAGTTCCGTTACAAGATAATCATAGAAATCCTCTGGCATGGTTTGGGCTGCGCGGAGAATTACATCAGAAGTGGATGGCAGTA
>ONFP01000082.1 GCA_900317105.1 uncultured Succinatimonas sp.
GCTATTATTGCAACTGACAAAGTTGGCAACTTTTTATTTTGCAATTTTACTTTTAATATATTAACGGGCTCTCATCCACACGGTTAAAACCGTGGTTTTTCGAGCCAACATAATTTATAATCTTCGAGGCAAATACTCCAATGTTAAAACATCCTGACAAGATCTATCCTGGCCAGAAGCTGAGAATTCCTCCATTAAAGTAATTTCTTCCAAGGTCCAGCTGGAGCTGGACCATATAGTATCAGCATGTACGTGCCATAACTGAAATTTATTAGAGAATTCTTTCTACGTAACAGCTACAATATTTTCTTACAATTTTCCTATATTCTTGAGTTACCCAACAACTTTACAAAAACATATTATTACGTTCTAACAAATACTCATCTGTCACACAAAAATCTAATAGAAAAAACTATAATCTAAAATAAATCGTTACAGAAAATCACTAAAAAAAACGTTTATAAACAATATATTACAATCAACGCTAAAAACTACATTGATGAGGCTTTATTGTGAAAAGTAATTCTCTAAAATATCTGCTTGCTATTCTCTTAGGCTGCTGTTCTTCATTTTCAGTCTGTGCTGATGAGGAGACTGACAGATGGACAGAACTATGCAAAAACGGAGATATTTCCTATTGCAATCTTGTAGGAAGAAAATACGTGGCCATTGGAGATTACAAGAAGGCTATTTCTGTATACAAAGCATCCTGTGAACATAACAGTGGTGAAGGCTGTTCCTGGTTAGGCAATTTTTATATAAATGGCCAGGGCATTAGAAAAAGTTTACGTAAAGCCAACGAACTCTATATCAAATCCTGCGATCTCCAGTACGGAGAAGGATGTCTCCACCTCGCACAGCTATACGAGGAAAGTTTTGAATTCGAACAGTTCCGCGACAAAGCACCAGAATTCTACTCAAAAGGATGTAGCTACGGAAATGCTGAATCCTGCATGAATCTGGGTGCTCTATATTCAGAGGGAAAATCAGTTGATATCGACCTCAAAAGAGCTGTCAAATATTTTGACATGGCCTGTGGTAACAAGAACGGTTTAGGATGTTTTAGTGCCGGTGAACTGCATTCACAGGATTACGGAGAACTAAAGCACGACTACGAAAAAGCACTGGATTCCTATCAGAAGGCCTGTGAACTTGCTGTGGCACCAGGATGTACCGCTTTAGGACTCATGTATGAGGAAGGCAAAGGAGATGATGCTGATAACGAACTTGCAGCCTCATATTACAAGATAGCCTGTAACCTCAAGGATGCTGAAGGCTGTCTTTACATCGCAGATGCAACAGAAAAGGGTGATGGCGTAAAAAAAGACCCTGTATTGGCTCAGGAGTACTATAAAACAGCCTGTAACCTCGGACAGATAAGCGCCTGTTCGAACAGTACAACAGTCGCCCACAAATAAAACAGAGGCGCTCTGATTATCCAAATCAGGGCGTTTTTTTGAATAAAATTGAAGTATACAGACCTCAAAGACGCAAGTTTTGCCCCAAAAATACCTCAAAAAAGCCTATTCTGCACAGAAAAAAACACACCCTCCATATGTATAACGTACTGAAATAAAAATATTATTTCTTCAAAAACGCCATTTTTAACCATTATGCACTAAAAATAAACTGATATGCACTATATCAGTGAATATAGCGTTTTTTATTGCAACACAAAAATGACTCTTGTAAATTCATACTAACTTTAAAAGTGATTAAACACAAAATAATCAAGGAGACATCAATGTCATCATATACCCAGCGAGTTTTAGACTCCCTAAAAGCTAAGTATCCTTATCAGCCAGAGTTCCTACAGGCTGCTGAAGAAATCCTAACCACCCTACAGCCAGTTGTAGAAAAAGAACCAAAATACGAGAAGTACAAGATTCTAGAGCGTATGGTTGAGCCAGAGAGAACTATCAGCTTCAGAGTTGAGTGGGTTGATGACAAGGGTGAAGTTCAGGTTAACAAGGGCTACCGTGTACAGTTCAATTCAGCTATCGGCCCATACAAGGGCGGTATCAGATTACACCCAACTGTAAACGAGGGCGTATTAAAGTTCCTAGGTCTTGAGCAGATTCTGAAGAACTCTCTAACCGGTACTCCTATCGGTGGTGCAAAGGGTGGTTCAGACTTCGATCCTAAGGGCAAGTCAGAGACCGAAATCATGCGTTTCTGCCAGGCATTCATGATTCAGTTACACCGCTACATCGGTGCTTTAGTTGACGTTCCTGCCGGTGATATCGGTACCGGTGGTCGTGAGATCGGCTACATGTACGGTGCTTACAAGCGCTTAACCACCAAGTACGAAGGTGTTTTAACCGGTAAAGGTCTGAACTACGGTGGTTCTTTAGCAAGAACTGAAGCTACCGGCTACGGTGTTGTTTACTTCACCGATGCAATGTTAAAGGATCGTGCTGATTCTCTAAAGGGAAAGAAGTGCGCAGTTTCAGGTTCAGGCAACGTTGCAATCTACTGCTGTGAGAAGCTGTATCAGTTAGGTGCAACTCCTGTTACCGTTTCTGATTCAACTGGTACTATCTATGATCCAAACGGCATTGATGTAGCAGTATTAAAGCAGGTTAAGGAAGTTGAGCGTGCACGTCTAACCCGTTATGCAGAATTAGTAAAGACTGCACAGTACACTCCAGTTGAGCAGTACCCTGCAGGCAAGCATCAGGTATGGTGCTACCCTGTAGACTGTGCATTCCCATGTGCAACTCAGAACGAGTTAAACGAGGAAGATGCTAAGACCCTGTTACAGAACGGCTGTAAGGTTGTAGCAGAAGGTGCAAACATGCCTTCAACCCTAGGTGCAATCAAGCAGTTCTTAGATGCTAAGATTGCATACGGTCCTGCTAAGGCAGCTAACGCTGGTGGTGTAGCAACCTCTCAGTTAGAGATGGAGCAGAACGCTGGCATGACCTCATGGACCTTCGAAGAGGTTGACGCAAAGCTTCACAACATTATGACCAACCTTTACAAGAATGTTGCAGAAACCGCTCGTGAGTTCGGTGTTGAGGGCAACCTTGTTCTAGGTTCAAACATCGCTGGCTTCCGTAAGGTTGCTGATGCAATGATTGCTCAGGGTGTAATGTAATAAAAAAGTTAAACTCTTAAATATATGAGGCTGACAGCAATGTCGGCCTTTTTATTTGGCTCTCATATCCATTTTTACAATTCTTAATCTATTCCTAATTGTTATCTCATCTTGTAGATTCTTTTTTTATTGTTTATAAACAAGCAAACAAAGAAACAGACTGTTTGCCAGCGATTTTGAATCAGAAATAATAGCAATTCGTAATTCTCTTGTTTTACTTCAAGATATATAAAGAGATATATTATGTGCTACACCTCTTTTTTTTAAATTTTACTTGCTAGTACAAAGAGTTAAGCATCACGAAATTTGACAGTGATCGATTTTACTTTTTCAAAATAATATAAAATCAGATATAGATGCTATAAAAGAAACAGCCTTAGTGCTTTTGGAGGGAATATGATTTTATCAGGCAAATGTGCAATTGTGACCGGCGCAAGCAGACCAATCGGTAAAGCAATTGCAAAGAAATTCGTAGAAGAAGGCGCTATTGTATATTTGATATCAAGAGATGCAGATAGAATCGCCCTAATTGCTCAGGAACTTGATCCTAATGATGAAGGCAAAGCCATTGCAATGCCTTGTGATATTACTTCTAAAACCTCAATTGAAGAGGTGTTCGAACATATTGCAGCTGCTGATCTGGTAGTTGATATTCTGGTGAATGCAACCGATCTTGCAATCGAAAAGCCATTAGAGCAGCTTGAACTTGAAGACTGGACCAGGAACATTAAAACCAATCTTACAGGAGCATTCCTACTGTCACAGAAATGCTTTGCAGGTATGAAGGAAGCAGGAGCAGGAAAGATCATCAACGTTGCCTCCTTAATCTCCGACAATGTAAAACCAGGTATAGCCGCCTATGTTGCGGCAAAGGGTGGTCTTGTAATGCTAAGCAGAAGTATTGCTGCTGAATGGGGTAAGTACAACATTCAGGCAAACACTATTGTTAATGCTGATATCGATCTTCCTATGTCAAAGGAAAAGGCAATGGATACCGATCCTATGAAGCTTACAGATAAGTCTTCTCTTGCTGAGGACATTGCAGACGTTGCCCTATTCCTGGCATCAGATAAAGCTAATGATATTACAGGTAAGGAGATCCCTGTAGATGAAGGATTTCTAACTTCTCTTATTAAAGAATAGTTACCAATAACTTATTGAAGATTCGCCTCAGACAAAACAGTCTGGGGCTTTTTTTATTGATTAACAAGACAGTTATCTAAAGTTCAAAGCCTATTATCTGTCGAATAATCCTCTGCTCTTAACTTACTTTAACTATCAAAAAAAGCACTGCAACCCCGTGTCAAATACAAACGTTTACAATGCACACATTTTTTACGATCTATACATATAATATTCAGATTACTAATAAGATTCAGTATGGCAATAAAATAATCAGAACATATCACATTATCTATGTCCAGGTATAAAATTTTTCTTTAGTAATTATTATGTTAACCGAATATATTCTGGTAATCATAATGTAACGGACAGATTTAATACCGTTAATATAAATGTAAGTTATTGTTTAAAACATGTACTAAAATTTAAGCTTATACTCGCCTCGTAAATTAGTTTCACTGACTCAATTATTCATTACAATTTTATCTAAAGTGCTCTATAATCTCTAACAGTGGGCATAGCACGTTCTTAGCCAATTTTTTAGCAATAATTGTTAAATATCATTATATCCTCATGTTTTATATAATAAATTATTTAATAAAAATCGTTATATAACATCTAATCTCCTTTTCATATTTTCATAATTTAAGTTCATTTAACTCTTAACAGCCATAATACGCAATACCGTAAACGTTTAATGTGTAACAATAAAGCACATTCGCAAGATATTTTCGTGATTTTTACGGAATTATTGAGAACTAGCTCACAAAGATACAGCCTTTTCATTGAGGGTATTTTTCCAAGCTCTTATTATCAAATGGTCCTTTCTTGGGACGAACACAGATTTTATAACTAATAATAATGGATAACTAAAATGACTAAGGAAAACGAAAAAGGATTCTATAAGCTTGGCTGGCTGCAGCGTATCGGCTTTGGTGCAGGTGATCTTGCACAGAATCTTATTTATCAGACTGTTTGTATGTACCTTCTTTTCTTCTATACAGATGTATATGTATTAGGAGGAGATGCTGCTCAATCAGCAGGACTTGCTGGAACCATGTTCCTGGTCGTACGTCTTGTGGATGTAATCTGGGATCCGCTTGTTGGAACATTCGTTGATAAGCACAATCCTTCATTAGGTAAGTACAGAAGCTACCTCATTATGGGAGGTATTCCTTTAACCATTCTGGCTATTGCCTGCTTCTATGACGGCTTCCAGCCTTCCATCGCATACGCATATGTAACCTATGTTGCAATGTCTATGTTATACACTCTGATTAACGTTCCTTATGGCGCATTAAACTCTTCACTAACCCGTGATACTGATGAAATCACCATTCTTACTTCAGTCCGTATGTTTATGGCCAATGTCGGAGGTCTTTGCGTTTCAGCCGGTGTACCTATTCTTGTAGCAATTATGGCTGGTACTGACATTCCTTATGAAATGGCTTTATTCATGGGTTTAGGTTCTCTGCCTTCATTTATCTTCATGCCACTGGTTCCTGCCATCAAGAAAAAAATCGGCAAGAAGCAGATGTTTTACGTATTCCTGTGTGTAGCAATCGTGGGTATGGCAATGCTTTATATCATCAGCCATATTGGCACTGTTCAGGAAAACATAACTCTTGTCTATATTGCACAGTTTATTAAATCAACCGGTGTAATCGTAGCAACCGGCTATATGTGGGCTTTAATTCCTGAGGTTATTTCTTATGGTGAATACACCACTGGTCGTCGTATTTCAGGTATTGTTAACGCATTAACCGGTATTTTCTTCAAGGCTGGTATGGCCCTGGGTGGTGTTGTTCCAGGCTTTGTACTATGGCTGGTTAACTACAAGCCAGAGGTTGCAGGAGCAAGCTCACTTCCAAGAGATTCCCATGCATGGTTTATATGTATGATGATCTATGCAATTATCGGTCTTGCACTTTTAGTATTCTGCTTCTCACAGACTAAAGAGCGTGTGGTTATGGACGAATCAGAAACCAAAAATGTTAAGGTTTCAGATCTGTGGACAGAGTTCCTGCGTAACCGTCCATTAAGAATTGTAGCTCTGTTCTTCATCACTGCCTTCGCAATGATGTCTGTAGGTAACGCTGCCGGAGCATACTTCATGAACAACATGGAAACTCTACCAGCACTTACACAGGAAGGTATCCGCTGGCTGGTATGCGTAATTCCTGCATTGTTACTGGTTTTAGCTATGTACATCATCTCCAAGTATGAGCTTAGCGATGAGAAGATCGATGAAATCAACAAGGAAATTGAAGCTCGTCGTTTAAACAGCTAAGCAGACCGAAACAATGACGGTAAAAAAGGAAAATAATAAAATGAAACCAAGATATTTATTCCCAAAAGATTTTATGGCAGATCCATCTGCCAATGTATTCAATGGTCGTATGTATGTCTACCCAAGTCATGATTATGACAGCGGTGCCGCCTTTGATGATGACGGCGGTCATTTCCAGATGCGAGACTATCATGTTCTGTCCATGGACGATGTCATGAATGGAGAAATTACAGATCATGGTGTAATTCTGGATGTGGATGATGTGCCATGGGCTGAAAAGCAGATGTGGGACAACGATGTGGTTGAGAAGAACGGTAAATACTATCTTGTATTCTCTGCAAAAGACTACAACGGAGTGTTCCACCTCGGTGTTGCTGTAAGTGACAAACCAGAGGGCCCATTCAAGAGTGAACCTGCACCTATCATCGGCTCCTACAGTATTGATCCATGTGTCTTTAAAGATGATGACGGTGAAGTCTACTGTTATTTCGGAGGACTGTGGGGAGGTCAGCTGCAGTGGTACCGTAACAACAAGTTAAAGCCAGCTGCTTCTGTAGGTGAGGAAAACTTTAATCCTACCCTTCTGCCATCAGGAAAAGAAGACGCGCTCCCATCAAGAGTTGCACGCATGAGCGAGGACATGCTTCAGTTTGCAGAAGAGCCTAAGCCTGTTGTTATTGTTGATGAGAAAGGCGAGACATTAAAAGCCGATGATCCTCATAGATTCTTTGAGGCCTCATGGATGTTCAAGAGAAACGGTACCTATTATTTCACCTACTCTACCGGTGACAGCCATTATCTGTGCTATGCAACAGCTGATAACCCATATGGCCCATTTACCTATCAGGGCGTAATTCTTGAGCCTGTATGCGGATGGACCACTCACCATTCCATTACCGAGTACAAAGGACAGTGGTACCTGTTCCACCATGACTGTCAGCCATCTGAAGGCAAGGACTGGTTAAGAAGTCTTAAGGTTATGCCTTTAGAGTTTGATGCTCAAGGAAAAATCAGCACCATGAAATCTGAGTAAAAGTCGATTGGCAAATGAGTTAATAGGAACATCGCAAATATTTTACTCAATGCCAGTTGATAGGTTACATTCTGGCCTGAGAAAATCCCCACTCAGGCCTGCATGCAGAGCAGCATTACATCGAATAAAGATTCATTAGAATAAATACATTCGAAAATCATTGCAGTTTTAATATTTTTGTAGAAGCCTCAGCGGAGTTCTCTGAAAATTAAAGTTGCTGTTTTTGAAACAGTATGCTGCTTAGATACTGGCTTTTGCAAGATTGCCTAGAGTCTGGATGTAGCAGTCCTTTCCTCCAAAGCCAATACCGATGGCAAACACATTTTTATATTTTTCGGCAAGATATGGTTCTGCATATCTTTTATCCAAAATCTGCTTTGCAGCATCTTCTGCACACTGGATACGCTCAAGACGTTCGTTCCTGCCTTTTTTAAATTCAATAACAGCTACTGTATCTGTTGCATCGTTTTTTAAGACAATATCAGGGAAACCGTCTCCGCTTTCAATCTCCTCATGAAAGGATATGCCTTTCGCTGCACTGGCTATTCCAATAACTCCAACCATAAATCCATGGTAGTAGAGCTCATCTCCGGTATTTCTGATACTTAAAAACTCTTTTAGCATGGAGCTGATTAAAGCCTGTGCTGCATCAGTCTTATTTGCCATGAGTAAATCCACAAGACTTAGCGTCTGATTGTACCAGTATGGGTTATCTTCTCCGTAAAGATATTCTCTTTTCTCGTTAAAACAGGCAAGAACTTCCTGATTAGGTATTTTTACTTTTATCTTCCCTGTGAAATCTGAACCTTCTGCAAAGGTTACATAGCCTGTATGCAGCATCATGGTCATAAAGACATCAAAGCTTACTCTGTTTCTAAGGTCTGGATAGGTGGTAAA